>NZ_JASCOY010000249.1:0-258 GCF_029960075.1 Pseudomonas sp. PS02290 | reverse complement strand
AGCCGGTCCTACAGTCAGCGCTAATTCCACTGATTGCACGCGTTGCTTTTGTGGGACCGGCTTTAGCCGGGAAGGGGCCGGTTTGTTCACCATCAGTTTCACGGCGTGCCCGCTGACGCTTTCCCGGCTAAAGCCGGTCCTACAGTCAGCGCTAATTCCACTGATTGCACGCGTTGCTTTTGTGGGACCGGCTTTAGCCGGGAAGGGGCCGGTTTGTTCACCATCAGTTTCACGGCGTGCCCGCTGACGCTTTCCCGG
>NZ_JASCOY010000248.1:0-281 GCF_029960075.1 Pseudomonas sp. PS02290 | reverse complement strand
CACGAATTGCTTGATTCAGTTGTTAAAGAGCGGGTGGTTAAGATCTTTCGTCTCAACCGAGGCGCGCATTCTACAGCGTCTCTTGTTTCTGTCAAGCGGTTATTTTAAGAAGTTTTCAAAGTTTCCTTATCAACTTCAACCACTTGCGCTTCGCTCGACTTAACGTCTCACGTCAGCGGGAGGCGAATTCTACAGCGTTACAACCTGCTGTCAACTGCCTTTTTCACCGCTATCGATTCAAGCATCTGAACCGAAGCATTCCTCGCTGCTTACTTCGTCCA
>NZ_JASCOY010000247.1:0-287 GCF_029960075.1 Pseudomonas sp. PS02290 | reverse complement strand
TGGACGAAGTAAGCAGCGAGGAATGCTTCGGTTCAGATGCTTGAATCGATAGCGGTGAAAAAGGCAGTTGACAGCAGGTTGTAACGCTGTAGAATTCGCCTCCCGCTGACGTGAGACGTTAAGTCGAACGAAGTGCAAGTGGTTGAAGTTGATGAGGAAGCTTTGAAAACTTCTTAAAATAACCGCTTGACAGAAACAAGAGACGCTGTAGAATGCGCGCCTCGGTTGAGACGAAAGATCTTAACCACCCGCTCTTTAACAACTGAATCAAGCAATTCGTGTGGGTG
>NZ_JASCOY010000246.1:0-293 GCF_029960075.1 Pseudomonas sp. PS02290 | reverse complement strand
CTTGCTCGCGAAGACTGACTTTCAGCCGCCGGAGAAACTGGCTGAATGTCCCGGCCTCTTCGCGAGCAAGCTCACTCCCACAGGTCCTCCGAACTGGCCTAAATATTGAGTCAGTCCACTATCCCGTGGGAGTGACCGGGGTGGCGCTCCACCTTGCTCGCGAAGACTGACTTTCGGCCGCCGGAGAAAGTGGCTGAATGTCCCGGCCTCTTCGCGAGCAAGCTCACTCCCACAGGTCCTCCGAACTGGCCGAAATATTGAGTCAGTCCACTATCGCGTGGGAGTCGAGGGGT
>NZ_JASCOY010000245.1:0-294 GCF_029960075.1 Pseudomonas sp. PS02290 | reverse complement strand
ATACGCGAAACTCAGGTGCTGCAATCTTTATTTCTTTTTTTTTTTTTTTTTCTCTAGTTTCTTGGCTTCCTATGCTAAATCCCATAACTAACCTACCATTCGATTCAGAAAAATTCGCACTATCCAGCTGCACTCTTCTTCTGAAGAGTTAAGCACTCCATTATGCTCATTGGGTTGCTACTACTTGATATGTACAAACAATATTCTCCTCCGATATTCCTACAAAAAAAAAAAAAACACTCCGGTTTTGTTATCTTCCCTCAATTTCCCTCTCTACTACGGTTAATCCTTTCC
>NZ_JASCOY010000244.1:0-299 GCF_029960075.1 Pseudomonas sp. PS02290 | reverse complement strand
ATCTGGCAGAAACGCAGCACTTGTGGGAATGAGCTTGCTCACGAAGACTGCATCCCTGCTGCCAGAGATGTAACTAATGAGAAGGCCTCTTCGCGAGCAAGCTCGCTCCCACAATGACGTCGTCAGCAGGAGGATCGCTATCTGGCAGAAACGCAGCACTTGTGGGAATGAGCTTGCTCACGAAGACTGCATCCCTGCTGCGAGAGATGTAACGAATGAGAAGGCCTCTTCGCGAGCAAGCTCGCTCCCACAATGACGTCGTCAGCAGGATGATCGCTATCTGGCAGAAACGCAGCACT
>NZ_JASCOY010000243.1:0-299 GCF_029960075.1 Pseudomonas sp. PS02290 | reverse complement strand
GGCTAAAGCCGGTCCCACTAAACACAAGCGCTGCTGTTAGTGGGACCGGCTTTAGCCGGGAAGAGGCCAGCCCAGGCGCCAACATTTTGCTGATGGCACCGCCTTCATGTGGGAGTGAGCTTGCTCGCGAATGCTGTTGCTGTCGCTGTGCTTTAGATCTTCATACACAAATATCCCAGACGACGACAATCGCGACTTGGGTGCAGGCTGAACGCAGACGACGCGGAGTGGGCCGAGCGGCATGGATGCCGCGAGAGCGCCGCTAGGACATGGATGTCCGTTCGGCGCGGGCCCACGGA
>NZ_JASCOY010000242.1:0-310 GCF_029960075.1 Pseudomonas sp. PS02290 | reverse complement strand
CCACACCGAAAAATTGATGGCGCCTGCACGGGCCTCTCCCCGGCTGAAGCCGGTCCTACAGCGGGATCGCGTGCATTCAGTGGGACCGGCTTCAGCCGGGAAGGCGTCGGTGAGCACACTGCAAAATGAGGGCGCCAGCACGGGCCTCTTCCCGGCTGAAGCCGGTCCTACAGCGGGATCGCGTGCATTCAGTGGGACCGGCTTTAGCCGGGAAGGCGTCGGTGAGCACACCGCAAAATGAGGGCGCCTGCACGGGCCTCTTCCCGGCTGAAGCCGGTCCTACAGCGGGATTGCGTGCATTCAGTAGGAC
>NZ_JASCOY010000241.1:0-321 GCF_029960075.1 Pseudomonas sp. PS02290 | reverse complement strand
TCAAGGCCCCGCAAGGCGAGGTCTTTTACACGCTGTACGATCACGAGGCCGAAAATCTGCAAAAATCGGCCATCCGCACGGTCAACGTCAATCGCACGGTGCCCGGCGGGCTCGATCCCGATACCGATACCACCATCAACGAAAACCTCGCGCCGCCGACGGTCAGCCCTTCGCCCATTAACAGCTCCGATACCCAGGTGACCGTCACGGTCCTGCCTTGGGAGCACATCGAACTGGGAGACGTATGGACCGTGTACTGGAACGGCATTCCCGTCGTTGCCGCGCCCGTCACATTCCCGTCGATCGAGAAGGTTCTCGGGC
>NZ_JASCOY010000240.1:0-321 GCF_029960075.1 Pseudomonas sp. PS02290 | reverse complement strand
TCAAGGCCCCGCAAGGCGAGGTCTTTTACACGCTGTACGATCACGAGGCCGAAAATCTGCAAAAATCGGCCATCCGCACGGTCAACGTCAATCGCACGGTGCCCGGCGGGCTCGATCCCGATACCGACACCACCATCAACGAAAACCTCGCACCGCCGACGGTCAGCCCTTCGCCCATTAACAGCTCCGATACACAGGTGACCGTCACGGTCCTGCCTTGGGAGCACATCGAACTGGGAGACGTATGGACCGTGTACTGGAACGGCATTCCCGTCGTTGCCGCGCCCGTCACATTCCCGTCGATCGAGAAGGTTCTCGGGC
>NZ_JASCOY010000023.1:0-69761 GCF_029960075.1 Pseudomonas sp. PS02290 | reverse complement strand
TGTGGGAGTGAGCTTGCTCGCGATGAGGGCAGTGCATACGACGTTAATGTCTGCTGACGCCCCCTGATCGCGAGCAAGCTCACTCCTACAGGTTTTGCGTCACCCGTCATGACACCCGCGTCACAAAAAGTTTTTTTGCGAGAAGGGTTTATCGAAGGTAAGTTGCGCGCCGGATGGGTCACAGGCAGTCGTTACTGTCATCGGTACGGGCAACAGGCCCACCTACTAAAAAAGGACTGCACACGTGTCTATTTCTTTATTTTCAAAAGGCTTGCTGCTCGGCGCCGGGCTCACGCTCGCGGCCGGTGCCTACGCGGATTCCACCGTTCGCATTTATAACTGGTCCGATTACATCGGCACCACAACGCTGGAGGACTTCACGTCCACCACCGGCATCAAGACCAAATACGACGTCTTCGACTCCAACGAAACCCTGGAAGGCAAGCTGCTGGCCGGCCACACCGGTTATGACGTGGTCGTCCCATCCAACCACTTCCTGGGCAAGCAGATCAAGGCGGGGGCGTTTCAGAAGCTCGACAAATCACAGCTGCCGAATTACTCCAACCTCGACCCCGAACTGCTCAAGCGCCTGGAAAAGAACGACCCGGGCAACCAGTACGCCGTGCCGTATCTGTGGGGCACCAACGGCATCGGCTACAACGTCGACAAGATCAAGGAAGTGCTGGGTGTCGACACCATCGACTCTTGGGCCACGCTGTTCGAGCCCGAGAACATCAAGAAGCTGCAGAAGTGCGGCGTCGCGTTCCTCGACTCGGCTGACGAGATGCTGCCCGCAGTCCTTAACTACATGGGCAAAAACCCGAATAGCACCGACGAGAAAGACTACAAAGCCGCTGAAGCCAAGCTGCTCAAAGTCCGCCCGTACGTGACCTATTTCAACTCGTCCAAATACATCACTGACCTGGCCAACGGCGACATCTGCATCGCAGCCGGTTTCTCCGGTGACGTCTTCCAGGCCAAGGCCCGTGCCGCAGAAGCCGGCAAGGGCGTCAACATCGCTTACTCGATCCCGAAAGAGGGCGGCAATCTGTGGTTCGACATGCTCGCCATCCCGTCGGATGCGCCGGACGTGAAGGCCGCGCACGCGTTCATCAACTACATCCTCAAGCCTGACGTAATCGCCAAGGTCAGTGACCAGGTGGGTTATGCCAACCCGAACCCGGCTTCGGGCGAGCTGATGGATCAGGAAATTCGCAACGACGAGGCGGTTTACCCGTCGAAGGAGATACAGGAGCGCCTGTACGTCAACTCCGAGCTGCCGCCGAAGATCCAGCGCGTCATGACGCGCAGCTGGACGAAGATCAAAACCGGTAAATAAAGACCTTGGCGCCCGACCCCATTGGCCGGGCGCAAAAACAGTTGGGAGTTTCACCCATGGCAGTTGCCTCCGGCGCCTACAAGAAATCCCTTGAGGGTGGTCAGCAACCGAAACAGGTGCTGGTCAAAATCGATCGGGTCACGAAAAAGTTCGATGAGACGATTGCTGTGGACGACGTGTCTCTGCAGATCAACAAGGGTGAAATCTTTGCCCTGCTCGGCGGCTCCGGCTCGGGGAAATCCACCCTGCTGCGCATGCTTGCCGGCTTCGAGCGCCCGACCGAAGGGCGCATTTACCTCGACGGCGTCGACATCACCGACATGCCGCCGTACGAACGTCCGATCAACATGATGTTCCAGTCCTATGCGCTATTTCCGCACATGACCGTGGCGGACAACATCGCTTTTGGCCTCAAGCAGGACAAGCTGCCCAAGGCCGAAGTCGAGGCCCGCGTGGCCGAGATGCTCAAGCTGGTGCAGATGACCCAGTACGCCAAGCGCAAACCGCACCAATTGTCCGGCGGTCAGCGGCAGCGTGTGGCGCTGGCACGTTCGCTGGCGAAGAAGCCGAAGCTGCTGCTGCTCGACGAACCCATGGGCGCACTGGATAAAAAGCTGCGTTCGCAGATGCAACTGGAGCTGGTGGAAATCATCGAGCGCGTCGGCGTGACCTGCGTGATGGTGACCCACGACCAGGAAGAGGCCATGACCATGGCCGAGCGCATTGCGATCATGCACCTGGGCTGGATCGCGCAGATCGGCAGCCCGATCGATATCTACGAAACCCCGACTAGCCGCCTGGTGTGCGAGTTCATCGGCAACGTCAACCTGTTCGACGGCGAAGTCATCGAAGACATGGAAGGCCACGCGCTGATCAGCAGCCCTGAGCTGGAACGCAAAATCTATGTCGGCCACGGCGTTACCACGTCGGTGGAAGACAAGCGTATTACCTACGCGCTGCGTCCTGAAAAGTTGCTGGTGACCACCGAACAGCCGACGTTCGAGCACAACTGGTCGCGGGGCAAAGTTCACGACATCGCCTATCTGGGCGGTCACTCGGTGTTCTACGTGAAACTGCCGTCGGGCAAGCTGGTGCAGTCGTTTGTCGCCAACGCCGAACGTCAGGGCACACGACCGACCTGGGACGATGAAGTCTTCGTCTGGTGGGAAGACGACAGCGGCGTGGTATTGCGCTCATGAAAATCCGAAAAATAAAACGGGCTTTCAATCGAATAAAACCCACCGGGCGCCAGGCCGTTATTGGCGTGCCGTTCCTGTGGCTGTTCCTGTTTTTCGCGCTGCCGTTTCTGATCGTCATCAAGATCAGCTTCGCTGAAGCGGACGTGGCGATTCCGCCGTATACCGAGATCTTCACCTACGTCGAGCAGAAGCTCGACATCGTGCTCAACTTCGCCAACTACGCCCTGCTGACCAGTGACGACCTGTACATCTCGGCGTATCTGGGCTCGTTGAAGATGGCGTTCATCAGCACCGTGCTGTGCCTGTTGATCGGCTATCCGATGGCCTATGGCATCTCCATCGCCCGCAAAGAAATGCAGACGGTGCTGTTGCTGCTGATCATGATGCCGACCTGGACTGCGATCCTGATCCGCGTGTACGCGTGGATGGGCATCCTCAGCAACAACGGTCTGCTCAACGCGTTTCTGATGTGGTTGGGCGTGATCAGCGAGCCATTGCAGATACTCAACACCAACCTCGCGGTGTACATCGGCGTGGTCTATTCGTATCTGCCGTTCATGATTCTGCCGCTGTACGCGAATCTGGTGAAGCACGATCAGAGCCTGCTGGAAGCCGCATCGGACCTGGGTTCGAGCACTTTCAACAGCTTTTGGAAAATCACCGTACCGCTGTCCAAGAACGGCATCATCGCCGGCTGCATGCTGGTGTTCATTCCGGTGGTGGGCGAGTTCGTCATCCCTGAACTGCTGGGCGGCCCCGAGACGCTGATGATCGGTAAAGTGCTGTGGCAGGAATTCTTCAACAACCGTGACTGGCCGGTAGCGTCGTCGCTGGCAGTGGTGATGCTGTTGATCCTCATCGTGCCGATCATTCTGTTCAACCGCAGTCAGGCCAAAGAGCTGGAGGGCAAGGCATGAGAGGCTTCCGATTCTCGAACCTGATGTTGGTGCTGGGCCTGATCTTCATCTACGCGCCCATGGTCATTCTGGTGATTTACTCATTCAACGCCTCCAAGCTGGTGACGGTCTGGGGCGGCTGGTCGGTGAAGTGGTACGTCGGGCTGCTCGACAACACCCAACTGATGAGCGCGGTCATGCGCTCGCTGGAAATCGCGCTGTATACGTCGATTGCGGCGGTGGCGCTGGGCACCATGGCGGCGTTCGTGCTGACGCGGATCACCCGATTCAAGGGCAAGACCTTCTTCGGCGGTCTGGTCACCGCGCCTCTGGTGATGCCGGAAGTGATCACCGGCCTGTCGCTGTTGCTGCTGTTCGTGGCGATGGCGCAGTTGCTCGGCTGGCCCGAGGAGCGTGGGATCGTCACCATCTGGATCGCTCACACGACGTTCTGTGCGGCGTATGTGGCGGTGGTGGTGTCGGCGCGTCTGCGTGAGCTGGACATGTCCATCGAAGAAGCAGCAATGGACCTGGGTGCGCGGCCGTGGAAGGTGTTCTTCCTGATCACCATCCCGATGATCGCGCCATCGCTGGCGGCGGGGGCGATGATGTCCTTCGCGCTGTCGCTGGACGACCTGGTGCTGGCGAGCTTCGTCTCCGGCCCGGGGTCGACCACCCTGCCGATGGAAGTGTTCTCGGCGGTGCGCCTGGGCGTGAAGCCTGAGATCAACGCGATTGCCAGCCTGATTCTGCTGGCGGTGTCGATCGCGACCTTCCTGGTGTGGTTCTTCAGCCGCCGGGCGGAAAACAACCGCAAACGCGCCATTCAGCTAGCCATCGAAGAAGCTGCGGCAGACGGCTGGAAACAGCCGGACCTGCGCCGTGCGAAGGTGGTCGAGTCGGTTTGATAGTAGGACCGGCTTCAGCCGGGAAGAGGCCAGTGCGTGCGCTATGGATCTGCGGCGTAACGCACTACGCCTTCCCGGCTAAAGCCGGTCCCACAAGTTGGGGCTCCAGCTAGACCCACCGTTCATACGGTTATCGCCCCGGCACCAACCTCAACACCTCTTTGCTGTTCCCCGGCACATCTCCCTCGCTAAACCGCTCCGGCGCGTACTCGCCGTTGACGTAGCGCTGCGCCTGATCGGCGTAGTGCTTGTCGAACAGCACGCCGCTCTGGCCCACCGGGTTGATCCCCAGGGCGTGGGCCGGGTCGGCGAAATCGATGAGGCGGCGCGTCGATGGTCCGTAAGTCACCGGCCACGGCGCGGGGCCCATGCTCGCTGACAGGTTGTTCGGCACCTCATGTGTACCGGGCGCCGCGAACGGCCCGACGTTGAACAGCATGTCCAGCGGCGGTTGTTTGCCCAACGGATGTTCATGGGTCAGCGTGTGCGCCTTGCCCCAGGTCCATTCATCCGGGTTCTGCCCGTACAGCGATTTCAAATGTGAGACCGCTGCGTGCCAGGCGACCTTCACCGTGTTGTCGCGGCTCTCGGGCTCTCGAGAATGGCGATTGTTCCACCACGGCGAATCGGCGTCGGCAGCCAGTCGCGGCAGGGCCAGGTCAATGAGTCGTGTCGACAGCAGCGTCGTGAACATCCCGTCGCTGAGCTCGTCATGGAAGACTTGGTCGGTCAGGTTGAACAGGAACTGGTTGAACAGCGTTGCGCCCACCAAATCCACGGAGTACTCCCCGTTCCACGCCGCCAATCGCTCCAGTAAATCGTGCTCTTCCGGCTCACTCACCACACGGCGCAGCACCGGAATCAGCGGCGTCAGAATCTGCGCGGCGTAATCCGTCCGCGTGCCGAGCTGCAGCGCCTTGCTGTTCTCCAGATTCCATTTCACCTTGTCGTCGCTCAACTGGTTATTCAACTGGCGACCGCGCTCGGGAAGATTGTAGTAGCCCGGAATCTCCATCCCCGTCGGCGACACCGGCTGGAAGTTCGCCGAGACGATATAACCCCGCGCCGGGTTTTCTTCCTGCGGGTTAGCAGTGAAGGGGTAGAAGCCATTCTTGTCAGCCTGCTCGGAGCTGCCGTCGAGAATGAAGTTCGGATTCACCCCCGCAGGTCGCTTTGGCAACTGCGCCGCCGCCCACCAGCCGATATCGCCGCGAGCGTTGGCGTAGACGATGTTCAGGCCCGGCGACTGAATCTTCTCGGCGGCGCTGTGCATCTTCTCCAGCGTGTCGGCGCGGTTGGCTTCGTAGAAGCCCTGCAGGATCGGGTTGTCCGACTCGAGAAACGACCACCACATCGCAATTGGCGTGTCGCTCGGCTGTTGCGCCCCATTGGCGCCCAGCGCGTCATTGACGATCGGGCCGTGGGGTGACTGCCGCAAGGTGATCGTGACGGGGGCTTGACCCTTGACGTCGATCTGCTCGGTGCGTGAGGTCATGTCCACCCAGGCGCCGTGGTACCAGACTTGGTTGGGATTATCGGGGTTGGTCTTTTCACCGATCAGGTCCAGATCGTCGTTCTGGAACATGGTCAGGCTCCAGCCGAAATCCAGATTATGGCCGAGCAGCGCGAAGGGATTGAGCGCCTGAAAATGCCCGTACAGCTCGAAACCCGGCGCGGTCAGCTGGGCTTCGTACCAGACCGCCGGCACCGAGAAACGAATGTGCGGATCACCCGCCAGCAACGGTTTGCCACTCTCGGTGCGGCTGCCGGACACCGCCCAGGCATTGCTGCCCTCGAACTGCGGCAGGCCGGCTTTCTCAAGCGCCTGCTGGCTGAGCAGTGCCAGGTCATTGAGGCCTTTCCAGTCGTTGCTCGTCAATGCAGGGGACTGGCCAAGGCCCCCTTGCGGCCGCCAGCCCATGTCGAAGACTTTCAGATACTCCGGGCCCAGTTGATCCCGCACATAGGTCATCAGCGGTTCAGTGCGAAACGCCGCCGCGAAGCTGTAGGCCAGATAACCGCCGACGCTGAGGGTGTCTTGCGCCGTGAACGGCCGCTCGCGAATGCCCAGCACGTCGAACTCGACCGGTTTGGGATGCGTCGCCTGATATTGATTGATGCCGTCCAGATACGCTTGAAGCGCCTTCCACGCCGGCGTGTTTTTGTCCTGGCGCGCGACATAGGCATCGGCGTGCTCGCGGATGCGCAGGCTGCGGAACAGCTTGTCGGTGTTGACCAGCTTGGGGCCGAGGACTTCAGCCAGCTCGCCGCGCGCCAGCCTGCGCAGGATTTCCATCTGGAACAGGCGGTCCTGAGCGTGAACATAGCCCAGCGCGCGGTACAAATCGTCTTGGTCGTCGGCACGAATATGCGGCACGCCGCGCTCGTCGTAACGCACGGTGACCGGGGCCTGCAGCCCTGCGAGTTTGATCTCGCCATCGCGGACCGGCTGCTTGCCGTGGATGTACCAGGCGCCCGCGCCCCCGATGAGCACCAACACTGCGACGACGACATAAAGGCTGCGTTTCATCCGGGGGCTCAAATGAGAATCGTGAAGGTTTTGCAGGCTACAGATTTGTCTCGCGACTGGGTAGACGGACCGCCTATGGATTTAGGCCGCGTAACTTGCCACGCCGCAGCGGACAGATGACACTTCCGTGCGGCCGCTTCCCACACACACCCTCATCTGGAATTCCGATGTCTGACACGTTCGATCCCGATCACCTGCGTGCTGAGCTGTTGCCGCTGAGCGTGTCCCAAGCGCCATCTGAAGAAGCGCAGGCTTATCAGCGTTTCTACGGCCTGAACGCGCTTGGCCCGAATGGTTTGATCAGCAGCCGAATCGGGCGCTTTGAAGTGGGCGGTTACGACATTGTCACGCAGCTGTGGACGCCCGAACAGCCGGTCGGCACGCTGGTGCTGATGCATGGGTTTTACGATCACATCGGCTTGTATCGTCACGTCATCGACTGGGCATTGGGGCTTGGGCTGGCGGTGATTGCCTGCGACCTGCCGGGCCATGGATTGTCCAGTGGGGCGCGGGCAAGCATTACCGACTTCGCGGAGTATCAGGCGGTGCTGGATCGGCTTTTTGTCGAAGCCGAAAGCCTCAACCTGCCGCAGCCGTGGCACCTGTGTGGGCAAAGCACCGGCGGCGCGATTGTCATCGACCACTTGCTGCATCACGGCGACGCCAGCCCGGTGCAAGGTCAGGCCATCTTGCTGGCGCCGCTGGTGCGGCCGCGTGGCTGGGCCTTGTCGAAACTCAGCTATTACCTGCTGCGCGGCTTCGTCAAAGCCATCGACCGGCGCTTCAGCGAAAACTCCAACGCCCCGACCTTTCTGCCGTTCCTGCTGGCGGATCCGTTGCAGCCGCGGCGCCTGCCGACCGTCTGGGTGGGCGCGCTGGCCAAATGGATCGAGCGCATCGAACGCGCGCCCCGCAGCCGCCGCAGCCCGCTCATCGTGCAGGGCGAGTCGGACATGACCGTGGACTGGAGACATAATCTGCCAGTGCTCAAGGACAAGTTCGCCGAGCCGCAGATTTTCATGCTGCACGAAGCGCGGCATCACCTGGTGAACGAGTCACCCGAGCTGCGGGCGCGGTTTTTTGAGTTTCTGACGCAGCGGATGGGGTAGGGCTCGGAGGGCGGGTTTCCCGACTGAAGTCGATCCCACTGATGTTATTTGACAGTCTGCCCCACCGCCAATCCCGCGCGAACGGCGGCCAGCGCGGCGTTGTAATAGGCCTTGCCCTCGTTGGACTCGGCGAAGGTCGCGAACTCGTCCAGCTCCCCGTCCGACAGGTCGCGGTACACGTAAAGCAGCGTGTTGTTCACGTCCTTGCCGATCTGCCCCATGAGCCGCTGACGCTGACTGTCGAGCATCGCCTGGGTCGTGCCGCCGCCCATCAGGCCCGGAATCATTGAACTCAGGCTGTCGGCGGCGACGCCCGCAATCGCCATGCTGACCTCGGCGCCGGCTTCCTTGGCGGGGAGCGCGTTGGCCAGGTGGCCGATGATCAGCAGGCGGTTGTCGTCGGCCTGGATGTGCGGCAGGCCTTGGGCGTTTTTGGCCAGTTGGTCCGGGCGCGTCGCAGTGAGCTCGGCGTTGACGATCTTACGGCCCAGGGGCGACTGGAAAAACTGCAGTGCAGGGTTCGGGTCTTGCAGCGTCTGGCGCAGCATTTGCTCCCCGCGCTGATCCATCGCCTGGGGCGCGAAACGCTGATTGCTGTTGCTCACCAGGGCGTCGAACACGGCCGGTGGAAGGCTGTTGCGGTAACGCTGCTGAGCGGCTTTCAAGGCATCGACAAAATGAGCGCGTTGTTCCGGCCAGCCGGCGAGCTTGTACAGCTGATCGTGGCCGTCTGCCCAGGCGGGCAAAGTGCAGAACATCAACAGCAGGAAAAACAGACGGCGCATTAGAGACTCCTGTCGGCAGGCCGCCATTCTCGGTGGGGCAGCGGGGATTTGTCGAGTTAACACTTGCCAGACCCCGCTAAAAACCGTGGGTTCGATCAGTGGTCGGGCAAAACCGCCGGGCGTATTCAAACCCGCAAAAATATTCCTCATTCGCCGGACTGCAGGCCCTGTCGGATTAATCGGCGTATGGATACTATGCGCGCCATGCGCATATCCCCTGATCACCCGCTGCTGTTGCGAATCGTCGACGACCTGGCCGAGCGTGGCTGGTCGCAGCAGAACATCTTCTTGCCCGACACTCTGACCCGAGAGCTGGCGCTTGAATGCCGCACGCGTGCCGTTCAGGGCGAGCTCGCACCTGCTGCGGTGGGACGCGGGCCGGCGCAGGAGGTTCGAGAGGGGATTCGCGGCGATCACATTCAGTGGCTGGAAGCGGGGCAGGCCGAACCGTGCGATCGCTATCTGGATCTGATGGAGAGCTTGCGTCAGGCGCTGAACCGAGGCCTGTTTCTGGGCCTTGAGGACTACGAAAGCCACTTCGCGCTCTATCCGCCGGGGGCCTTCTATCTCAAGCACGTGGACCGTTTTCGCGATGACGACAAACGCATGGTCTCGGCGGTCGTCTACCTCAACGACGGCTGGTTGCCAGAGCACGGCGGCCAGTTGCGGATGTACCTGAAGGACGGTGTCGAGTATGACGTGCAACCCACCGGCGGCTGCCTGGTGGTGTTCCTTTCGGGCGACATGCCCCACGAAGTCATGCCCTCGACCCGCGAGCGGCTGTCACTGACCGGCTGGTTCAGGCGGCGCGGGAACGAGCCGTTTGAGCTGTAGCAGGCACACCCACAAGTCCTGCAGCAGCCGGAGATGGCAAGCCGACCCCGATCCCGTGGGAGCGAGCTTGCTCGCGAAGGCTTACTTTCCGTCTACAGAGAAAGCGGCTGAATGAGCTGGCCTCTTCGTGAGCAAGCTCACTCATACAAGTCCTGCGGCAGCCGGAGATTACAAGCCGACCCCCGATCCCGTGGGAGCGAGCTTGCTCGCGAAGGCATAGGTTCATTCCCCAGAGAAAGTAGCTGAATGTGCTGGCCTATTCGTGAGCAAGCTCACTCCCACAAGTCCGGCGGTAGCCGGAGATTGCAAGCCGACCCGCGATCCCGTGGGAGCGAGCTTGCTCGCGAAGTGGCCCAGACATCCGCTACATATTGAGCGCCTGAAATGCCGCCTTCGTGAGCAAGCTCACTCCCACATGGACGGTGTTTGCTGCGCAACAGCGGCGTGACGGCTCCTACAGGCTTTGTGGTTTCTGCCCGACACCGCTCGGTCCAACATGAAATCTTCTACATCCAGCCACTCGGCGAAATACTTCGCGGCCAACCGCAGCTAAGGTAAAGGTCGGTCCCGAGCGGTTGTCTGTCGGGGTGAAGAGGCTTCGACTCCCGAACCCGCCAGCCGCACATCGATAAAAACGGAGAGATCATGAAGACGTTATTCGCTAGAACTGCCCTGACCGGACTGCTGCTGGGGGCGAGTTTCCTGGCCCAGGCCGCCGACATCCCTCGCACGGCATCGCCTGCAGGCGCCGAGGTTTACATTATCTCGCCGAAGGACGGCGCGACGGTCAATGGCGCCTTCAAGGTGCAGTTCGGCCTCAAGGGCATGGGCGTCGCCCCGGCCGGCGTTGACGTCCCGGACACCGGCCATCATCACCTGCTGATCGACGTCAAGGATCAGCCCGACATGACCGCGCCGCTGCCGACCACCGACAACATCCGCCACTTCGGCAAGGGCCAGACCGAAACCGAGCTGAACCTGACGCCGGGTCAGCACACCCTGCAACTGCTGGTCGGCGACAAGAACCACGTGCCGCTGAACCCGCCGGTCGAGTCGCAGAAGATCACCATTACGGTGAAATGACTCACCGCAGATGGGTCGTCTCACGTACAGCCCGCGTGATGCGTGATTTGCGCAAAAAAAAGGAGACCCTAAGGTCTCCTTTTTTATCATCTCGAAACCACCGCTTTAGAACAGAACGCGGCTACGAATGGTGCCTTTGATGTGCTGCAGTTTCTCTTGCGCCAGATCGGAGTACTCGGCGTCGACGTCGATCACCACATAACCGACTTTCTCGTTGGTTTGCAGGAACTGACCCGAGATGTTGATGCCGTTTTCAGCGAAGACCTTGTTGATCTCCATCAGCACGCCCGGGATGTTCTCGTGGATGTGCAGCAGACGGTGCTTGCCAGGGTGAGCCGGCAGGGCGACTTCCGGGAAGTTGACGGAAGAAACCGACGTACCGTTGTCGCTGTACTTGACCAGCTTCTCTGCCACTTCCAGACCGATGTTGGCCTGGGCCTCGGCAGTCGAACCGCCGATGTGCGGGGTCAGGATCACGTTGTCCAGGCCGCGCAGCGGGCTTTCGAACACGTCGTCGTTGGAGCGTGGCTCGACCGGGAACACGTCGATGGCCGCGCCGATGAGGTGCTGATCCTTGATCGCGTCAGCCAGGGCGTCGAGTTCGACCACCGTGCCGCGCGCCGCGTTGATCAGGATGGCGCCCTTCTTCATCGTGCGAATTTCTTTCTCGCCGATCATCCACTGGGTTTCGTTGGTTTCCGGAACGTGCAGGGTGACGATGTCGGCCATGCCCAGCAGCTCGTTCAGGCTGGAAACCTGAGTGGCGTTGCCCAGCGGCAGCTTGGTCAGGGTGTCGTAGAAATACACCTGCATGCCCAGGCCTTCAGCCAGGACCGACAGCTGAGTGCCGATCGAGCCGTAGCCGATGATGCCGAGCTTCTTGCCGCGAATTTCGAACGAGTTGGCCGCGCTCTTGATCCAGCCACCGCGGTGGCAGGAAGCATTCTTCTCCGGGATACCGCGCAGCAGCAGGATGGCCTCGGCCAGCACCAGCTCCGCCACCGAACGGGTGTTGGAGTAGGGGGCATTGAACACAGCGATGCCGCGTTCGCGGGCTGCGTTCAGGTCAACCTGGTTGGTACCGATGCAGAAGCAGCCGACCGCGACCAGTTTCTTGGCGCTGTCGAACAGTTCTTCAGTCAGTTGGGTGCGGGAACGAATACCGATGAAATGAGCGTCGGCAATCTTTTCCTTCAGTTCGGCTTCCGGCAGAGACTTGGTGTGGTACTCAATGCTGGTGTAACCGGCGGCCTTGAGGACGTCGACCGCGGACTGGTGGACGCCTTCGAGAAGAAGGAACTTGATCTTGCTCTTGTCGAGGGAAGTCTTGCTCATCTGCGTAAACCTGTGTCCCGGAGAGAAATGGCAGTAAGTGAAGCGCGCGCAAATCGGCCGAAAGCTCGATTGGCGGGGGGCGTATGCTAGCATATGCACCCCGCGAAACACCCCATTCCTGGACGTGAGCCGTTCTCAGGATGACCATGAATTGTTCGAGAGTTCTGTTGATGACCCATCCTGCGCTGATAGATGAGCTGAAGACCCTGGTTGAGCCCGGCAAGGTCCTGACCGACGCCGATTCCCTCGAAGCCTACGGCAAGGACTGGACCAAACATTTCGCCCCGGCGCCCACCGCCATCGTCTTTCCCAAGACCACCGAACAGGTGCAGGCCATCGTCCGCTGGGCCAACGAACGCAAGGTAGCGCTGGTGCCGTCGGGCGGCCGCACCGGATTGTCCGCCGCCGCCGTTGCCGCCAATGGTGAGGTGGTCGTCAACTTCGATTACATGAATCAGGTGCTCGAACTTAACCTGACGGATCGCACTGCCATCTGCCAGCCAGGCGTGGTCACCAAACAGCTGCAGAATCTCGCGGAAGAAAACGGCCTGTATTACCCGGTCGACTTCGCGTCGTCAGGCTCCAGCAATATCGGTGGCAACATCGGCACCAACGCCGGCGGGATCAAAGTGATCCGCTACGGCATGACCCGCAACTGGGTCGCGGGCCTCAAGGTGGTCACCGGCAAGGGCGACCTTCTCGAACTGAACAAAGACCTGATCAAAAACGCCACCGGCTACGACATGCGTCAGCTGTTCATTGGCGCCGAGGGCACACTGGGCTTTGTGGTGGAAGCCACCATGCGCCTGGACCGCGCGCCGAAAAACCTCACCGCGATGGTCCTCGGGACCACTGATTTCAACGCGATCATGCCGGTGCTGCACGCGTTCCAGAGCAAGCTCGACCTCACCGCATTCGAATTCTTCTCGGACAAGGCGCTGGCCAAGGTCATGGCGCGCGGCGACGTGCCGTCCCCGTTCGACACCGAATGCCCGTTCTACGCGCTGCTGGAATTCGAAGCGACCACCGAAGAAGTGGCCAACCACGCGCTGGAAACTTTCGAGCACTGTGTCGAGCAAGGCTGGGTGCTGGATGGCGTGATGAGCCAGAGCGAACAGCAACTGCAGAACCTGTGGAAACTGCGCGAATACATTTCTGAAACCATCTCCCACTTCACGCCGTACAAAAACGACATCTCGGTCACCGTTTCGAAGGTCCCGGCGTTTCTCGCTGAAGTGGACGCGATCGTTGGGCAGCATTACCCGGATTTCGAAATCGTCTGGTTCGGTCACATTGGCGACGGCAACCTGCACCTGAACATCCTCAAGCCGGAAAACCTGAGCAAGGACGAGTTCTTCGCCAAGTGCGCGACGGTGAACAAGTGGGTGTTCGAGATCGTCCAGAAGTACAACGGCTCGATCTCCGCGGAACACGGCGTCGGCATGACCAAGCGTGACTACCTGCACTACAGCCGGTCGCCGGTGGAAATCGAATACATGAAGGCCGTCAAGGCGGTGTTCGACCCGAACGGCATCATGAACCCCGGCAAAATTTTCGCGGTGTAAGCGGTTCCCCATTACAACAAGCATTTCAGGAGCGCTCATGAGCTATCAGCACAAGTACGTCGACGGCACCAAGGTTCACTTTCCGCTCGGTAAAGTCGTCTGCATCGGCCGCAATTACGCCGAGCACGCGAAGGAGCTGGACAACCCGGTCCCCACCGAGCCGCTGCTGTTCATCAAACCGGGCAGCTGCGTGGTCGGAATCGAGGGTGGCTTCAGCATTCCTCAGGACCGGGGTTCGGTGCACTACGAAGCCGAGATCGTCGTGCTGATCGGCAAGCCGCTGAGCAAGAACCCGAGTCGTGAAGAAGTCCTCGACGCGATTTCCGGCTTCGCCCCGGGCCTGGACCTGACGCTGCGCGACGTGCAGTCGAAGCTGAAAGAGAAAGGCCTGCCTTGGGAAATCGCCAAGTCCTTCGATGGCGCGGCCGTCATCGCGCCGTTCGTATCCGCTGACGCTTACCCCGATCTGACCGACATCGCCATCCGCCTGACCATCAACGGCGAAGTCCGCCAGGACGGCAACAGCAGCCACATGCTCAACCCGATCGTGCCGATGATCCAGCACATGGCCTCGCAGTTCTCGCTGCAGGCCGGTGACCTGATCATGACCGGCACGCCGGCCGGCGTAGGGCCGTTCACTGTTGGCGATGAGATCGTGCTGGAGCTGACCGGCCAGAGCCGCTTCGAAAGCGACGTACGCGGATGACACAGCGTAAAAGCCGTCTGCGTTTCCGTTGGTGGTGGTTGCTCGTTGCAGCGCTGGTGATTTTGGCCGGTCTGTCCCTGGCCTGGCACTGGGACGATCGCGGTTTGTTGTGGCTGCGCGAGCGCAACGTCACGCCGGCCGAGCGCGCAGCGGGCATCTGGCTGCCGGATTACAAGGTCGACATCGACGCCAAGCCGTTGGCCGGCATGGAAAAGGACGAGGCCTCAGACCTGTCTTACGACCCGTCGACCAAAACCCTGTATTCGGTGATGGGCAAAAACCCCTTTCTTTCCGAGATCACCCTGACCGGCGACGTCATTCGCAAGATCCCGCTTCAGGGGTGGGGCAACCCCGAGGGGGTTGCCGTTCTGGGCGACGGGCTGATTGCCATCGTTGATGAGCGTCAGCACCTGATGACCATCGTCCACGTCACGCCCGAAACCAAAACCCTGAACATCGCCGACTTCCCCAAGTACGATCTCGGTCCGTCGAAGGATCAGAACAAAGCCTTCGAAGGCATCGCCTGGGACCCGCGGGATCAGCAGTTCCTGTTTGGCGAAGAGCGTCCGCCGGCGCTGTACAGCTGGAAGGCCGATGGCAGCAGCGAGGTGAGGGGCGAGAAGCGCAAGCTGATCAACGACAACCTGATCGTGCGCAATCTGTCGTCCCTGTACGCGGACCAGAAGACTGGTCATTTGCTGGTGCTGTCCGCCGAGTCGCATATGCTGCTGGAGCTGGACGGCAAGGGAAATCAGGTCAGCTTCATGACCCTGCTGCACGGTTTCAATGGCCTGAGCGAGACCATCCCGCGCGCCGAAGGGGTGGCGATGGACGAAAACGGCACCATTTACATGGTCAGCGAGCCCAACCTGTTTTACACCTTCAAGCGGCAGTAACGCCGGGCCGGTATCGGCCTGATCGTCTGCCCGCTCTCGCTTGAGCTCTGAAAAGCCGAAACGAGAGGTCACATGGCTTTCAGTTTGGCTTCAGAATACGGTGCTATTAAAACCGCCCCACTGAAGTCGAGCCCCCTGCATGCGTCGTGTTTCCCCGTTCCAGAGCGTCGTGCTCACGTTACTTGTCCTGTTGCTACTGACCGCGTCGTTCTTCGTGGCGCGCGAGTACCGGGTCATCGAGCGGCTCTGGTTCAACTGGTACGTGTTCTGGCAATCCAGCGACGCCCAGGCGCTGGGGCTCGACGCGTACGACGTCGAGATTGAGGCGCGGGTCATCGACGGCCTGAAGGCTAACGTCTCGGCGCTCAGCTTCGATCCGCAGCGCAAAACCCTCTTCACCGTCACCAACAAAAACCCCGAGTTGGTCGAGTTGAGCCTGGAAGGGCGGATTCTCAGACGAATTCCCCTGACCGGGTTCGGTGACGCCGAAGCGGTCGAGTACATCAGCCCCGGGATTTACGTCATCAGTGACGAGCACAGTCAGCGGCTGATCAAGGTTCACGTGGATGAGGACACGACGTTCCTCGACGCGGCCGATGCCGAGCAGCTGACCCTGGGCATCGACGCCGGCGGCAACAACGGTTTTGAAGGCTTGGCCTACGATAATCAGGGCCGTCGGCTGTTCGTCGCCAAAGAGCGGCGGCCGGTGCAGATTATTGAGGTGCGCGGCTTTCCTGACGCCGGAACCCATTCCCCAAACATCCTGGAAGTGACGTCCAGCAAGCAGCGGGATGCGGGCCTGTTCGTGCGCGACCTGTCCAGCCTGCAATTCGATGAGCGAAGCGGGCACTTGCTGGCGCTGTCGGACGAGTCGCGGCAGATTCTTGAGCTGGACACCGAGGGCAAGCCGGTCGCCAACGTGTCGCTGACCAAAGGCAGCATGGGCCTGAGCAAAAGCGTGCCCCAGGCCGAAGGCATCGCCATGGGGGACGACGGCACCTTGTACGTCGTGAGCGAGCCGAACCTGTTTTATGTATTCAAGAAGCGCTAATCCGGCCGGATCTGGCGAGGATCGAGCGAGCGACGAATAACTTGTGGGAGCGAGCTTGCTCTGGGCCGCATCCGGACGAAGGGGTGGTACATCCGCTGAATTTTCAGCGGCTGCACTGCAGTCTTCGTGAGCAAGCTCACTCCCACAGTGACGAGCACGGCAGGGTTATCTCGGTGGTCGGGAAGTCCTCTTCAACCGGATCAGCCTTGCCCCGCAACCATTAGCGCTTGAGGGTTTTCACGCCTTCCTGGGTACCCAGCAGCAGCAAATCCGCCGGGCGCGCGGCGAACAGGCCGTTGGTGACGACGCCGACGATGTTATTGATCTGCGCTTCCACTTCCGCCGGATTGGTGATGTTCATGTTGTGCACATCGAGGATGATATTGCCGTTGTCCGTCAGCACGCCGTCGCGGTAAACCGGGTCGCCGCCCAGCTTCACCAGTTCGCGGGCTACGTGGCTGCGGGCCATCGGGATCACTTCGACCGGCAGAGGAAATGCGCCCAGCACCGGCACCAGCTTGCTGGCATCCGCGATACAGATGAAAGTTTTGGCCACGGCGGCCACGATCTTCTCGCGGGTCAGGGCCGCGCCGCCGCCTTTGATCAGGTTCAGGTGCTCGTCGCTTTCGTCGGCGCCGTCGACGTAAAACTCCAGATCGCTGACCGTGTTTAGCTCATACACCGGAATCCCGTGGCCCTTGAGGCGCGCAGCCGTTGCGTCGGAGCTTGCGACTGCGCCGTCGAACGCGCCTTTGTGCAGGGCCAGTGCGTCGATGAAGCAATTGGCGGTAGAGCCGGTGCCCACGCCCACGATGCTTTTGTCGTCGAGTTTCGGAAGGATGAAATCGACAGCGGCCTGGGCAACGGCCTGTTTGAGTTGATCCTGGGTCATGCGAGGTGGGCTCCGGTTACAGGGAATAGCGATAGGTCCGAGGGCCGGCAGTATAACGACATGCCGTCGTCAAAGCCTGAGTCTTGATGTGGTCGTGCGCCGGGGCGAGGGGTAGACTTCCGGGTCTTGCCCCTTCGCCAGCGATTCTTCCCCGATGCTCGAGCACTACGTCAAAAAAATCCTCAACTCCCGTGTCTACGACGTTGCCGTGGAAACCCCGCTGCACGCCGCCCGCCAGCTGTCTGCGCGCCTGGGCAATAACGTGCTGCTCAAGCGCGAAGACTTGCAGCCGGTGTACTCCTTCAAGATTCGCGGCGCGTACAACAAGCTGGCGCAGTTGAGTCCGGAAGAACTGGCGCGGGGCGTGGTGACGGCATCGGCGGGCAATCATGCCCAAGGCCTGGCGCTGGCGGCAAAGACGCTGAACGTGGCGGCGACCATTGTGATGCCGAAGACCACCCCGGAGATCAAGGTCGAAGGCGTGCGCTCTCGGGGCGGAAAAGTCGTACTCCATGGCGACTCCTTTCCCGAAGCGCTGGCGTATTCGCTGAAACTGGTCGAGGAACACGGCTACGTCTATGTCCACCCGTATGACGACCCCGACACCATCGCGGGGCAAGGCACCGTGGCGATGGAAATCCTGCGTCAGCATCAGGGGCCATTGGATGCGATCTTCGTCCCGGTGGGTGGCGGCGGGTTGATTGCCGGTATCGCGGCGTACGTGAAATACCTGCGCCCGGAGATCAAGGTGATTGGCGTCGAGCCCGATGACTCCAATTGCCTGCAACAGGCCATGGCCTACGGTGAGCGCGTTGTGTTGCAGCAGGTCGGGTTGTTCGCCGATGGCGTCGCCGTGGCGCAGATCGGGCAGTACACCTTCGAGATCTGCAAGGATTACGTCGACGAAGTGATCACGGTCAGCACCGATGAAATCTGTGCGGCGATCAAGGACATCTACGATGACACTCGCTCGATCACCGAACCCGCCGGCGCCCTGGGCGTGGCCGGGATCAAGAAGTACACCGAACAGTACGAAGTCACCGGGCAGACCTTCGTCGCCATCGATTCCGGCGCCAACGTCAACTTCGACCGCCTGCGCCATGTCGCCGAGCGCGCTGAGCTGGGCGAAGGCCGTGAAGCAATCATTGCGGTGACCATTCCGGAACAGCCGGGCAGCTTCAAGGCGTTTTGCGAGGCGATTGGCAAGCGGCAGATCACCGAATTCAACTACCGCTACCACACCGACCGCGAGGCGCACATCTTCGTCGGCGTGCAAACCCACCCCGACACCGACCCGCGCAAAGCCCTGATCGCAAGCCTCACGGAACAGGGTTTCCCGGTGCTCGACCTGACCGACAACGAACTGGCCAAACTGCACCTGCGGCACATGGTCGGCGGGCATTCGGAACGGGTCAACGACGAGGTGGTGCTGCGCTTTGAATTCCCCGAGCGGCCGGGTGCGCTATTCAACTTTCTGAACAAGCTGGGCGGGAAATGGAATATTTCGATGTTCCACTACCGCAATCACGGCGCCGCGGATGGCCGAGTGGTGGCGGGGTTGGTGGTGCCGGAGGATGAACGGCATCTGGTGCCGCAGGCGCTGGCAGAGATTGGGTATCCGTATTGGGATGAAACCAGGAACCCTGCGTACAAGCTGTTTCTGGGATAACAGCAGCGGCATGCGACTGGCTGCTACGCTTCAAACACAGCCATACAGGGACACGAACACAATGGAACACTTCGCTGCACTGAAAATCCTGCACATCGTCAGCACGGTGCTGCTGTTCATCTGCGCGCTGGGGCTGGTTGTGTGGATCGTGCGCGGCCGTCGGGCTGGCGATGCGAAGGTGCAGAACCGCGCCATGCAACGACCATGGGCATTTGCCTGGCTGCTGATGGGCGTGTGTTTACTGACCCTGCCAATCAGCGGCTGGTGGCTTGTCCACTACGCCGGCTGGCCGCTGGGACAGACCTGGCTGCTGGCGGCGAGTGTGCTGTATCTCTTCGGCGCCTTGAGCTGGGCCTGGCTGGCGGTGCGAGTCAATCGCCTGCGCCGGCCAGTCATCGTGGGTAATTCCCGCTTCACCTTGGCGATGGCCATTTTCAGCGTCGTCTGCTTCGTGGCGATTGCCGGTCTGATGGGCGCCAAACCGGTCTAAACCTCAGTCATCCAAACTGACGCCAGCGCAGATGTCCCTGCGGATAAAGGACGGTGGGAGCGAGCTTGCTCGCAAAGGCTTTCAATCGCGCAGTGAAATCACCGGCCAGCCGCGACGGGTGGCGTCGGCGCGCAGCTTTTCATCAGGATCGACTGCGACCGGATTAGCCACCTGCTCCAGCAATGGCAAATCGTTCATCGAATCGCTGTAGAACCAGCTGTCATCGAGATTGAAGCCATTCTCTTCGATCCAGCGATTCAGGCGGGTCACTTTGCCCTCGCGGAAGCACGGCACGTCAGTGGTGCGCCCGGTGTAGCGGCCGTCGACGATCTCGCATTCGGTCGCCAGCAAGGTGTCGATGCCCAGTCGGGCCACGATCGGCGCGGTGACAAAACGGTTGGTCGCCGTGATCACCACCAGTTTGTCGCCAGCGTCCCGGTGCTTGGCGATGAGGGCCATGGCTTTTGGCAGGATCAGCGGCTCAATGCAGTCGCGCATGAATTCCCGGTGCCATTCGTCGAGCTGCGTCATGTCGGTGCGGCCCAGAATCTCCAGGCTGAAGTTCAGGTAGTCGGTCAGGTTCAGGGTGCCGGCCAGATAGTCCTGATAGAAAGCATCGTTGCGTGCCTTATAGGCAGCGCCGTCCAGGATGCCGCGTTCGCACAGGTAATCGCCCCAGGCGTGATCGCTGTCGCCGCCGAGAAGGGTGTTGTCGAGGTCGAACAGGGCCAGGCGCATGGGCTTTACTCGCTGAATTATCAGAAAAAAGAGCACAAGAATACGAGGTTTGCCCGAGAGATCGCATCTATTAATGCAGTTGTCACGATAAGCTGTCCCAGCCTCGTTGCTGCCTTCACGATCTTTGTGGAACAATGCGGCGACATGCGTTTGCGAGGTTGTAGCCGTGATCGACCCCGATGGTTTTCGCCCTAATGTCGGGATAATTCTGACAAATGATGCTGGCCAGGTTTTATGGGCTCGGCGCATCAATCAAGACGCCTGGCAGTTTCCGCAGGGGGGTATCAACCCTCAGGAGACCCCGGAAGACGCGCTTTACCGTGAATTGAATGAAGAAGTCGGGCTGGAACGGCATGATGTTGAAATTCTTGCCTGCACCCGGGGTTGGTTGCGCTATCGTCTGCCGCAACGATTGGTCCGTACCCACAGCCAGCCGCTGTGCATCGGCCAGAAGCAAAAATGGTTTCTCCTGCGCCTGATCTCCAATGAGCAGCGGGTGCGGATGGATTTGACCGGCAAACCGGAGTTCGATGGCTGGCGTTGGGTCAGTTATTGGTACCCGTTGGGCCAGGTGGTGACATTCAAGCGCGAGGTATATCGCCGCGCACTCAAAGAGCTTGCCCCGCGCCTGTTGGCGCGCGACTGACACGGAGTTCGACCCCGAGCCATGCTCAATACGCTGCGCAAGATCGTCCAGGAAGTTAACTCCGCCAAGGATCTCAAGGCGGCGTTGGGCATTATTGTGTTACGCGTCAAAGAGGCCATGAGCAGCCAGGTCTGCTCAGTCTATTTGCTCGATCCTGAAGCGAACCGCTTCGTGCTGATGGCCACCGAAGGCCTGAACAAGCGCTCCATCGGCAAAGTCAGCATGGCCCCGAACGAGGGCCTCGTGGGTCTGGTCGGTACGCGTGAAGAACCGCTGAACCTCGAAAATGCTGCCGATCACCCTCGCTATCGCTACTTTGCTGAAACCGGCGAAGAGCGTTATGCGTCGTTCCTCGGCGCGCCGATCATCCACCACCGCCGGGTTGTGGGCGTTCTGGTCATCCAGCAAAAGGAGCGCCGCCAGTTCGACGAGGGCGAAGAAGCCTTCCTCGTGACGATGAGCGCGCAACTCGCAGGCGTCATCGCCCACGCGGAAGCCACCGGCTCCATCCGCGGGCTGGGCCGTCAGGGCAAAGGCATTCAGGAAGCCCGATTCGTCGGTGTGCCGGGTTCGCCGGGCGCTGCGGTCGGTACCGCGCTGGTCATGTTGCCGCCGGCTGACCTCGAAGTCGTCCCGGACAAAACCGTCTCTGATATCACCGCTGAACTCAAACTGTTCCAGACTGCGCTTGAAGGCGTTCGCAATGACATGCGTACCCTTTCGGCGAAGTTGGCGACGCAATTGCGCCCAGAAGAGCGCGCGTTGTTCGATGTGTACCTGATGATGCTCGACGATGCGTCGCTGGGCAGTGAAGTCACCAACGTCATCAAGACCGGCCAGTGGGCTCAGGGCGCCTTGCGCTCGGTGGTCAACGAGCACGTCAAACGCTTCGAGCTGATGGATGACGCCTACCTGCGTGAGCGCGCATCGGACGTCAAAGACCTCGGTCGCCGCCTGCTCGCCTACCTTCAGGAAGCGCGTCAACAAACCCTGGTCTACCCCGATAACACCATTCTGGTCAGCGAAGAGCTGTCGCCCGCCATGCTCGGCGAGGTGCCGGAAGGCAAGTTGGTGGGGCTGATTTCGGTACTCGGCTCGGGTAACTCCCACGTCGCGATTCTGGCCCGGGCCATGGGCATTCCCACGGTCATGGGCGTGGTGGACCTGCCGTACTCGAAAGTCGATGGCATCCAGCTGATCGTCGACGGCTATCACGGCGAGGTCTTCACCAACCCCTCCGAGATCCTGATCAAGCAGTACTCCGTCGTCGTCGAAGAGGAGCGTCAGCTTTCTCAAGGCCTCGACGCGCTGCGTGAATTGCCCTGCGTGACCCTCGATGGCCACCGCATGCCGCTGTGGGTCAACACCGGCCTGCTGGCGGACGTGGCCCGCGCGCAACAGCGAGGCGCGGAAGGCGTTGGCCTGTACCGCACCGAAGTGCCGTTCATGATTCAGCAGCGCTTCCCGAGCGAGAAGGAACAGCTCGCCATCTACCGTGAGCAACTGGCGGCTTTCCATCCGCTACCGGTGACGATGCGAACGCTGGACATCGGCGGTGACAAGTCGCTGTCGTATTTCCCGATCAAGGAAGACAACCCGTTCCTCGGCTGGCGTGGCATTCGCGTCACGCTGGATCATCCTGAAATCTTCCTGGTGCAGACCCGCGCCATGCTCAAGGCCAGTGAAGGCTTGAACAACCTGCGGATTCTACTGCCGATGATTTCCGGCACCCATGAAACCGAAGAGGCTCTGCACCTGATCCACCGGGCGTGGGGCGAAGTCCGCGATGAAGGCACCGACGTCCCGATGCCTCCGGTGGGCGTGATGATCGAAGTCCCGGCGGCGGTCTATCAGACCCGAGAGCTGGCGCGTCAGGTGGATTTCCTGTCTGTCGGTTCCAACGACCTGACCCAGTATCTGCTGGCGGTCGACCGTAACAACCCGCGGGTGGCGGATTTGTACGACTATCTGCACCCGGCTGTGCTCCAGGCCTTGCAGAGCGTGGTGCGCGATGCCCATGCCGAAGGCAAGCCGGTGAGCATCTGCGGCGAAATGGCCGGTGATCCTGCGGCGGCGGTGCTGCTGATGGCGATGGGCTTCGACAGCCTGTCGATGAACGCCACCAACCTGCCGAAAGTGAAGTGGATGCTGCGTCAGATCAACCTGAGCATGGCCAAGGACCTGCTGGCCCAGTTGATGAAGAACGACAACCCGCAAGTGATCAGCAGCTCGTTGCAGCTGGCGCTGAGGAATCTGGGCCTGTCGCGGATGATCAATCCGGGGTCTGTGAAGGGGCATTGACGGCTGGCGCTGCGCTGCTTTTAGTGGGACCGGCTTTAGCCGGGAAGAGGCCGGCTTGAACACCCTAGGATGTTGGGCGTGACACAAGACGCTTTCCCGGCTAAAGCCGGTCCTACTAAAACCTTGATGCAGGCTAAACCTGCAGGTCCACCTCACCCAATCTCCCGCCATACGGCCCGAAGCTGCGCTCGATCAGGCGCCTGCTGCCATCTGCATTGACCAGTAACACCGTGCTCGCCCGCGTGCCGTAATTTGGGCTGGCAATGAACACGCTCGACAATAACTTTTCCGTCGCAAGGCCTACGCCGGTGCTCGGCAGTTCAGCCTCTGGCGCAGGCGCGTGATTGATGAGAAAGCCAAACAGCGCTTCAGGATCTGGATTCTCCAAATGTTCAGACAGCGCCGCTTTGGCTTTCACCAGTTTCGGCCACGGCGTATCGAGGCCTGCGTTGGACACCCCGTAAACGCCCGCTTCCAGACGGCGGGGTATCGGATCGTTCCCGTTGAGAAAATGCAACTGCTGACGATCACCCACCAGCAGGTTGAACCCACCGTACTCAGACGACCGCGTCGCGATCTCACTCAAATACTCATCCATGGACACATCGCTGGTCAAAAAACGAGCTACCAATTCGCCCCGC
This sequence comes from Pseudomonas sp. PS02290, assembly GCF_029960075.1. Classification (NCBI taxonomy): domain Bacteria; kingdom Pseudomonadati; phylum Pseudomonadota; class Gammaproteobacteria; order Pseudomonadales; family Pseudomonadaceae; genus Pseudomonas; species Pseudomonas sp. PS02290. The sequence goes on along the minus strand of NZ_JASCOY010000023.1, from coordinate 46,148 downwards.
GAACGGCGGCCAGGCGGTTTGCCCGGTTCGCGGATATTGGTCAGAGCGGCAAAGCGTCCGTCAGCATTGATCCCCAGCCATGTCCCGCCCGCTTCAAGATCGCGCCCGGCGTAGACCTGCGGCGCGTCTTCCCACTGCGCCAGCGGCAGAGTAGGGCGGGCGTAGAACTCGTCACGGTTGGCCGCCAGAATTAGCGGCTGAGCGCGAGATGGCCGCCAGGCGAAGACGATAAGGCACATGGATGACTCCTTTTTGCGCCACTTTACCCACCCCGCACGCCGACATCCATCGCACGCTGCTAGAGCGGATTGGCGCGGTCCGGTAACATGCCGCACTGTTTTTGAGAGATGTCCGCGCCATGCGTGGCGACATCGTCGGCGTGCGAGACTTTCATCGCGGTCGCTCTTGCATCAGATTTCATCATTATTGGGTGGCACTACCTGCTACCGCCGCCGCATAGTTCTGCTTCGTCGCTCAATGAGCGCTTCTATTTCAAGGAGTCGCAATGCTGCCTTACCCGCAGATTGACCCGGTAGCCGTGGCCATCGGTCCGCTGCAAATTCACTGGTACGGCCTGATGTACCTGGTCGGTATTGGCAGTGCCTGGTACCTGGCATCCCGTCGCCTGAATCGCTTTGACCCGACGTGGACCAAAGAAAAGCTCTCGGACATGATTTTCTGGGTCGCCATGGGCGTCATCGTCGGTGGCCGTCTCGGCTACGTGCTGTTCTACGACCTGCCCAACTACATCGCCAACCCGCTGCTGATTTTTGAGGTATGGAAGGGCGGCATGGCGTTCCACGGTGGCTTCATCGGCGTGATGATCGCGACGTACTGGTTCGGCAAGCGCAACGGCAAGTCATTCTTCCAGCTCATGGACTTCATCGCCCCTATGGTGCCGATTGGTCTGGGTGCCGGGCGCATCGGCAACTTCATCAACGCCGAGCTGTGGGGCAAGCCGACTGATCTGCCCTGGGCCATGGTGTTCCCCACCGACCCTGCGCAACTGCCGCGCCACCCGTCACAGCTCTACCAGTTCGCGCTGGAAGGCGTGGCCCTGTTCGTCATTCTTTATTTCTACTCCCGCAAGCCGCGTCCGACCATGGCCGTTTCCGGCATGTTCGCGCTGTTCTACGGCATCTTCCGCTTCGTGGTGGAGTTCGTCCGCGTGCCGGACGCCCAGCTGGGTTATCTGGCATGGGGCTGGGTCACCATGGGGCAGATCCTCAGCCTGCCGATGATCATCGGCGGCCTGGTGCTGATCTGGCTTGCCTACCATCGCGCGCCCGCTGCCAACAACGCTGCGGCGTGACGCGCCGGGTACATTTGCTGAACGCCGGGCCTGATGGGTGCGGCGGATTCACCGAAACAGAGGGCCTCTGGTCATGAAGCAATACCTTGAACTGCTGCAGGACGTCATCAACAACGGAACCCGCAAGGGCGACCGCACCGGGACCGGCACCACTGCCGTGTTCGGTCGGCAGATTCGCCACAATCTGGCTGATGGCTTCCCGCTGCTGACCACCAAAAAGCTGCACTTCAAGAGCATCGCCAACGAGCTGATCTGGATGCTCAGCGGCAACACCAACACCAAATGGCTCAACGAAAACGGCGTGACCATCTGGGACGAGTGGGCCACTGAAGACGGCGATCTGGGCCCGGTATACGGCGCGCAGTGGACCGGCTGGCCAACCAAGGATGGCGGCAAGATCAACCAGATCGATTACATGGTCGACTGCCTGAAGAACAACCCCAACAGCCGGCGCATCCTGTTCCATGGCTGGAATACCGAATACCTGCCAGACGAGAAGCTGTCGCCGCAGGAGAACGTCAAAGCCGGACGCCAGGCGCTTGCGGTGTGCCATTTGCTGTACCAGGCCTTCGTGGCCGACGGCAAGCTGTCGATGCAGTTGTATATTCGCAGTTCCGACGTATTCCTTGGCCTGCCGTACAACATCGCCGCGCTGGCGCTGCTGACCCACATGCTGGCTCAGCAATGCGACCTGATCCCCCACGAGATCATCGTCAGCCTGGGCGACACCCACGCTTACTCCAACCACGAAGAGCAGATCGCGACGCAGCTGACCCGCACGCCTCGACAGTTGCCGCAGCTGAACATCAAGCGCCGCCCGGCGAGCATCTACGACTATCGCTTCGAAGACTTCGAGATTGTGGGTTATGACGCGGATCCGAGCATCAAGGCACCTGTAGCGGTGTAATCCTGCTGCGCTCATGAGCGGAGGCTATTGATCAGTCGACAATCGATTGAAAAGCTCTATCCGCCCAGTGCGCAGTGACAATGAGCTTAAACGCGTCGATTTCCCTATCGTTCTCCCCATCGGACAGACACAGGGCGGCCTTAACAGAGGTCGCCCGCCAGTATCCTTGGTGGAGAAACACGCATGAGCAACAAACTGACGACCGCTTTCGGCGCCCCTGTAGTCGATAACCAGAATATCCAGACCGCCGGCCCCCATGGCCCAGCGCTGCTGCAGGATGTCTGGTTCCTCGAGAAGCTCGCCCATTTCGATCGTGAAGTCATCCCCGAGCGTCGCATGCACGCCAAGGGTTCCGGCGCCTTTGGCACCTTCACCGTCACCCACGACATCACTCGCTACACCCGTGCAAAAATCTTTTCTGAAATCGGCAAAACCACCGAGATGTTCGCCCGCTTCTCCACCGTTGCCGGTGAGCGCGGCGCAGCAGATGCCGAGCGCGACATTCGCGGTTTCGCGTTCAAGTTCTATACCGAGGAAGGCAACTGGGACATGGTCGGCAACAACACGCCGGTGTTCTTCCTGCGCGACCCGATGAAGTTTCCCGACCTGAACCACGCTGTCAAACGCGACCCGCGCACCGGCATGCGCAGTGCCGAGAACAACTGGGATTTCTGGACTCAACTGCCGGAAGCGCTGCACCAGGTGACTGTCGTGATGAGCGAGCGCGGCATTCCCCGCAGCTATCGCGAGATGCACGGTTTCGGCAGCCACACCTACAGCTTCCTCAACGCGCAACACGAGCGGTTCTGGGTGAAATTTCACTTCGTCTCGCAACAAGGCATCGCCAACCTGACCGACGCAGAAGCGCAGGAACTGGTCGGCCGTGACCGTGAGTCCCATCACCGCGATCTGTACGAAAACATCGAGCAGGGCAACTTCCCGCGCTGGAAGCTGTTCGTGCAGATCATGCCGGAGAAGGAGGCAGGCTCGTACCCTATCAACCCGTTCGACCTGACCAAGGTCTGGCCGAAGGGCGATTACCCGCTGATCGAAGTGGGCGTGGTCGAGCTGAACCGTAACCCGGAGAACAACTTCGCTGACGTCGAGCAGGCGGCATTCGCGCCTTCCAACGTGGTGCCCGGCATCAGCTTCTCGCCGGACAAAATGCTGCAGGGTCGGCTGTTCTCCTACGGCGATGCCCAGCGCTACCGCTTGAGCGTCAACCACCACCAGATCCCGGTGAATTCGCCACGGGCGGCGCTGCACGTGAACAGCTACCACCGCGACGGCTTGATGCGCATTGACGGCAACCGGGGCGGCATGACCTCTTACGAGCCGAACACCAAGGGTGCGTTTCAGGAGCAGCCGGATTTCAGAGAGCCGCCGTTGTCGATCGAAGGCGCGGCCGCTCACTGGAACCATCGCGTGGATGGCGACTACTACTCGCAGCCAGGCAACCTGTTCCGTCTGATGAACGTACGGGAGAAACAGTCGTTGTTCGACAACACCGCCCGCTCGCTGCGCGGCGTGTCGGCACCTATCATCCAGCTGCACATCGAGCATTGCTCGATGGCTGATCCCGAGTACGGGATTGGGGTCGCGGCTGCGGTTGAGCGTATTCACAACGCTTGATCCCTGTGGGACCGGATTTAGCCGGGAAAGCGTCGGATGCCACGCCGCGAAAGCGATGTTGCCCCCAATGGCCTTTTCCCGGCTAAAGCCGGTCCCACTAAAGCATTCGCGTGCATTCAATGGGACTGGCTGAAACGCCGACTTGTAGGACCGGATTTAGCCGGGAAAGCGTCGGATGCCACACCGCGAAAGCGATGTTGCCCCCAATGGCCTCTTCCCGGCTAAAGCCGGTCCCACTAAAGCATTCGCGTGCATTCAATGGGACTGGCTGAAACGCCGACTTGTAGGACCGGCTTCAGCCGGGAAGGCGTCGGATGCCTCACCGCAAAAGTGATGATGCGCAGACTGGCCTCTTCCCGGCTGAAGCCGGTCCCACTAAAGCATTCGCGTGCATTAAATGGGACTGGCTGAAACGCCGACTTGTAGGACCGGCTTTAGCCGGGAAGGCGTCGGATGCCTCACCGCAAAAGTGATGATGCGCAGACTGGCCTCTTCCCGGCTGAAGCCGGTCCTACTAACCTCTCAATGCCCGTGGCTGCGGCCTACGTGGGAGTGTTCGACGTCCGCTGCCACGACACTCCCGCTGATCTCCAGTCGATCAAGAATCCCGCAGTGATCCGGCGCCCCTTCGCTGCAGCGTTGGCGCAGGTCGACCAGTTGCTCCTGCAGCGCTTGCAGGCTCGCGACGCGGGCGTTCACGTGCTGGATGTGTTCGTCGATCAGCGCGTTGACGTTCTCGCACTGGTCCCGCGGACTGTCGCGCAACGCCAGCAGGCTGCGGATCTCGTCCAGCGTCATGTCCAGGCTGCGGCAGTTGCGGATGAACGTCAGGCGTTCGACGTGCTCCTGGGTGTACAGCCGATAGTTGCCGTCGCTGCGCGCGGGTTCGCTGAGCAGGCCCTCGCGCTCGTAATAGCGGATGGTTTCCACCGGGCAATCCGTGAGTTTTGCCAGTTCGCCGATTTTAAATGAAGGGTTCATGTGCAAGATCTCGATAAGGACGCTTGACCCTATAGTGGCTACAGGGTGTTCACTTGGCAACACGCACATTTAGAGACTCAATCCATGAGTGACTCTGTACCCACATCTTCATCGCACAAACCTGCCCACGACTCGCACAACCATGCCGAGCACGATCACGCAGGGCATGACCATTCCGCCCATGATCACGCTGGGCACGATCACGCCGGTCATGAGCACGGGCAAACCAAACTTACGCCCGTGCACGACCATGCCGCCCACGCCTGCTGCTCACACGACAGCGCACCCGCCGTCGTGACCATCGATGGCGCGTCAAATGCCGATGGAAAACTGAGCAGCTTCCGCATCGAAGCCATGGACTGCCCCACCGAGCAGACGCTGATCCAAAACAAGCTCGGCAAGATGAAGGGCATTCAGAAGCTTGAATTCAACCTGATCAATCGCGTGCTGGGCGTGTGGCATGAGCTGCCGTCCACCGATCCCATTCGCGACGCCATTGGCTCGCTGGGCATGCAGGCGGACCTGATCGAAGAGGGCGCCGACAAGGAAACAGCCTCGCTGCCACCTGCCAACAAACCGTGGTGGCCGCTGGCGCTGTCGGGTGTCGCGGCGTTGTCTGCTGAAGTCATCCACTTCACCAATGCCGCGCCCACCTGGGTGGTCGCCATCGTTGCGCTGATCGCCATTTTCAGCGGCGGCCTGACCACGTACAAAAAGGGCTGGATCGCCCTGAAAAACTTCAACCTGAACATCAATGCGCTGATGAGCATCGCCGTCACCGGTGCGGTGCTGATCGGGCAATGGCCAGAAGCGGCGATGGTGATGTTTCTGTTCACCGTCGCCGAGCTGATCGAAGCCAAGTCTCTGGACCGTGCCCGCAACGCCATTGGCGGCCTGATGCAGCTGACGCCGGAAACAGCGACCGTGCAGCAGAACGGCGAGTGGCTAGAGCTTGAGGTCAAAGATATTGCGCTGGGCAGCGTCGTGCGGGTCAAGCCGGGTGAGCGCATCGGGCTGGACGGTGAAGTGGTTGCCGGCCAGTCGAGCATTGATCAGGCCCCGATCACGGGCGAAAGCCTGCCGGTCGAGAAGACCGTAGGCGACAAGGTCTTTGCCGGCACGATCAATCAGGCCGGTTCGCTGGAATACAAAGTGACCGCCGCTGCCAACAACTCGACGCTGGCGCGGATCATCCATGCCGTCGAGGCGGCCCAGGGTGCGCGCGCGCCGACTCAGCGTTTCGTTGACAGCTTTTCAAAGATCTACACGCCCGCCGTGTTCGCGCTTGCGCTGGGGATTGCGATCATCCCGCCGCTGTTCATGGGCGCGGTGTGGTTTGACTGGATCTACCGCGCGCTCGTGCTGCTGGTGGTCGCGTGCCCGTGTGCGCTGGTAATTTCGACGCCGGTGACGATCGTCAGCGGTCTGGCGGCGGCGGCGCGCAAAGGCATTTTGGTCAAGGGCGGCGTGTACCTGGAAATGGGTCACAAGCTCGATTACCTGGCCCTCGACAAGACCGGCACCATCACCCACGGCAAACCGGTGCAGACCGATTACGTATTGCTCAACGAGTCACTGGGTGAGCAGGCGCTGGCGATCTCGGCAAGCCTGGCCGGTCGCTCGGATCACCCCGTGTCTCAAGCCATCGCCAAGGCGGCGCAGGACGGCACCCGCTTGCCGGTTGAGGCGTTCGAAGCCCTTGCCGGGCTTGGCGTGAAGGGCGAAGTGCAAGGGCGTTTGTACCATCTGGGCAACCACCGCTTGGTGCATGACGCCGGGTATTGCTCGCCGGAACTGGAAGCGCAACTTGAAGCGCTGGAAAGCCAGGGCAAAACCGTGGTGCTACTGTTCGACGCTTCCGGCCCGCTGGCGTTGTTCGCGGTCGCCGACACGGTGAAGGACAGCAGCCGTGAGGCCATCGAGCAACTGCATGCGCTGGGCGTGAAGACGATGATGCTGACGGGTGACAACCCGCACACGGCCAAGGCCATCGCCGCTCAGGTGGGCATCGATCAGGCCCAGGGGAATCTGATGCCGACCGACAAGCTGCAAGCCATCGAAGCCCTGTACGCGCAGAATCACCGGGTGGGTATGGTCGGCGACGGCATCAACGATGCGCCGGCGCTGGCCCGGGCGGAGATCGGTTTTGCCATGGCGGCAGCGGGCACGGACACCGCCATCGAAACCGCTGATGTGGCGCTGATGGACGACGACCTGCGCAAGATCCCGACCTTTATTCGTCTGTCGCGGGACACGGCGGCGGTGCTCAAACAGAACATCGCGCTGGCGCTGGTGATCAAGCTGATCTTTCTGGCGGTGACCTTCGCCGGGATGGCGACCATGTGGATGGCAGTGTTTGCCGACATGGGCGTCAGTCTGCTGGTGGTGGCCAACGGGTTGCGGTTATTGAAGAAGTAACGCTCCCCATCAGGAGACTGATGGTGCTCACGCAGGCCTCTTCCCGGCTGAAGCCGGTCCCACAAACGCCGCGTGCGTATCCAGTGGGACTGGCTTTAGCCGGGAAGGCGTCAGGTGCAATGCCGCAAAACTGGTGGCGCTCAAACTGGCCTCTTCCCGGCTGAAGCCGGTCCCACCATGAGAATCATCAAGCCGGGTCTACTTCCCGTACTTTTCACGCCCCCACGCAATCATTTCTTCCAGCAGCCCTTTCAAGACCACCTGCGTCGGCTCAGCCAGGTCAGGGCGGTAGTGGAAGGGCACGAACTCGTCCATGTACGTGCTTTGCGCCAGTTCCAGTTGCACGGCGTGGATGTGGTTGGCCGGGTCGCCATAGTGGCGGGTGATGTGGCCGCCCTTGAAGCGCCCGTTGAGCACATGGCTGTAGTTCTTCGCGGCAGCGCACGCAGTATCCAGACGCTGGGCCAGCGCTTCATCACAGCTGGCGCCATTGAAGGTGCCGAGGTTGAAGTCCGGCAGCCGACCGTCAAACAGATGTGGAATGTGCCCACGAATGGAATGCGCGTCGAACAGCAGCGCATAACCGAACTCGGCGCGCAGACGTTCAAGCTCGCCGCGTAGCGTCTCGTGATAGGGCGTCCAGATCTTCTCCAGATAAGTCGCGCGTTCTTCCTTGCTCGGCGCCTGACCCTCTTTGAACAGCGGATCGCCCTCGAACAGCGTCGACGGGAACAGCCCGGTGGTCGCGCCGGCGTACAGCGGCGTGTCGTCGGACGGACGATTGAGGTCGATGACGAAGCGCGAATATTCCGCCGAAAGCACGCTGGCGCCGAGGTCTGACGCGAAGTCATACAGGCGCGGAATGTGCCAGTCGGTGTCCGGCAGGCTCACGGCCTCATCCACCAGACCGTCCCGCACGGCGGGCGTCAGGTGCAGTCCCGGGTGCGGCATGCTGATCAACAGCGGTACGCGACCGCGAGTGAAACTCAGAACCTTGTCCACAGTATTCCCCTGATTAGAGAGTGCGTTCCACGCCATGACGCACGACGCGTTTGTCCAGATCGCCGCCCAGCCAGTAGGCGAGGTCGGCGGGCCGTTCGATGTGCCAGGCGACGAAATCCGCCGTTTTGCCAACTTCCAGTGAGCCATGGGTCTCAGCCATGCCCAGCGCCTGTGCTGCGTGGACAGTTACGCCGGCCAAGGCTTCTTCCGGCGTCATGCGGAACAGCGTGCAGGCCATGTTCAGCATCAGCCGCAGCGACAGACCCGGCGACGTGCCCGGATTGAGATCGGTGGAAATGGCGATCTTCACCCCGTGTTTGCGCAGGGCATCCATCGGCGGCAATTGAGTTTCGCGCAGGAAGTAGAACGCCCCCGGCAGCAGTACCGCGACCGTGCCTGAGGCCGCCATCGCAATGGCGTCTTCTTCGGTCATGAACTCCAGATGGTCAGCCGACAGCGCTTGATAACGCGCCGCCAGACTCGAGCCATGCAGCGAAGACAACTGCTCGGCGTGCAGCTTGACCGGCAGGCCCAGCTGGCCGGCGGTGATGAACACCTGTTCGACCTGGGCCGGCGAGAACGCCAGGTATTCGCAGAACGCATCGACGGCATCCACCAGATTTTCCGCCGCCAGCGCCGGCAGCATTTCGCTGCAGATGTGAGCGATGTAGTCGTCGGCGCGGTCTTTGTATTCCGGCGGCAGGGCATGGGCGGCCAGGCAGGTGCTGCGCACGGTGACCGGCAGGTTTTCACCCAGCTGGCGAATCACCCGCAGGATTTTGCGTTCGCTGGCGAGGTCCAGGCCGTAGCCGGATTTCATCTCGATCGTGGTCACGCCGTCCCTTAGCAAGTGCAGCAGACGACGTTCAGCGCTGGCGTAAAGCTCTTCTTCACTGGCGGCGCGGGTGGCGCGCACGGTGCTGGCAATGCCGCCGCCCGCTGCCGCGATTTCCGCGTAGCTGACGCCCTGCAGACGCTGCTCGAACTCGCCGCTGCGGTTACCGCCGAACACCGTGTGCGTGTGGCAATCGATCAGGCCGGGCGTCACCCATGCGCCGTTCAGGTCGACGCGCTTGACGTCGCCCTGGTCCGGCAGCGCGTGGAGAGGACCGATCCAGACGATCCGCGCTGCATCGGTCACGATGGCGGCGTCCTCGATGATCGAGTACGTGCCGTTCGCCATGGTTGCTGCGTGACAGTGGTGCCAGAGCGTTTTCATCGATCTCTCCAAGGTTTCGGTTTTACAGCCTGTTGCAAGTACTAAGTGTAGGAGTGAGCTTGCTCGCGAAGCGGCAAGTGTCTCCGCCGAATATTCGGCGCCTGAAATTCAGTCTTCGCGAGCAAGCTCGCTCCCACACGGACCGTTCATGACAGTCCATTTATCAGCTGTTTGATGTGGCCTTTATCAGGTTCTGCTTCGGCTTTACCCAAATCCAGTACGCAACCACCAGCAACCCGATCCACACCGCCCCCACCACCAGCGCGGCCTGGCTGTCCGGGAAATAACCCAGCACGCCGAACACGAACACCATGAACAACGTGGCAACAATCGGCGCGACGGGCCAGAACGGCACCGGGAATTTCAGCTGGGCGACTTCTTCTGCGCTCATCGAGCGGCGCATGGCGATCTGCGTGACCAGAATCATCAGCCACACCCAGACCGTCGCGAAGGTCGCGATCGAGGCGATCAGCAGGAACACGTTTTCAGGGATCAGGTAATTCAGCACAACGCCGCAGAGCAGCGCGACGCCCATCACCAGCACGGTCATCCACGGCACGCCCTGGGCGGACAACTGAGCAAAACCCCTGGGCGCCTGACCTTGTGTCGCCAGGCCGTACATCATGCGTCCGGCGCCGAAGATGTCGCTGTTGATCGCCGAAACGGCGGCAGTGATGACTACGATGTTGAGGACGGTCGCCGCAGAGGAAATCCCCAGGTGATCGAAGATCTGGACGAACGGGCTGCCCTGGTTGCCGATCTGCTGCCACGGATACAGGGACATCAGGACGAACAGCGTGAGCACGTAAAACAGCAGAATTCGCAACGGAACCGCGTTGATCGCGCGGGGAATTACGCGCTCCGGGTTGCGCGCTTCACCGGCGGTGATGCCGATGATTTCGATGCCGCCAAAGGCGAACATCACCACGGCCAGCGAGGCCACGAGGCCACCGATGCCGTTGGGCATGAAGCCGCCGTAGGCCCATAGATTGCTCACGCTGCTGACGCCGCCGCCCGAGACCGAGCCGAGGCCGAACAGCATGATGCCGAAGCCGGCGAGGATCATCGCGATGATTGCGCCGACCTTCAGCAGCGACAGCCAGAACTCCGTTTCACCGAACACTTTGACGCTGCACAGGTTCAGCGCGCCGATCAGAAAGACGATGCCTAGCACCCAGATCCAGCGCGGCACTTCGGGAAACCAGAAGCCCATGTAGATGCCGAACGCAGTGACATCGGCCAGGCAGACGATGACCATTTCGAATGCGTAGGTCCAGCCGAGGACAAACCCTGCGAGCGGACCCAGATACGTGGTGGCGTACTCGCCAAACGAGCCGGACACCGGGTTGCGCACGGCCATCTCGCCGAGAGCGCGCATGACCATGTACACCGCAGCGCCGGCGATGATGTACACCAGCAGAACGGCGGGACCGGCCAGTTTGATGGCCGACGCGGAACCGTAGAACAACCCGGTGCCGATGGCCGAGCCCAGCGCCATGAAGCGAATGTGACGCGCGCTGAGCCCGCGTTTCAGATCTGTAGCGTTTTGCGATGTCATTTCACACGTTCCTAGTCTTACTTTTTGCTGCGAAACGAGAGGCTTTTGTAGGCGTGAGCTTGCTCGCGATTGCGGTGTGTCAGACGGCAAACGCGTTTCTGACCTATTGCATCGCGAGCAAGCTCACTCCTACAGGGGGTAATCCCCCCACTCATTTCAACGACAGGCCATCCCTGGCCTGTCCCGATCAGAAGCTCGGCAGCAGGTCAGCAGAAACCAGGTCGCTCAGGCAGTTGGAAGCCAGCAGCTCGATGGCGGCCTCGATATCAGGGGCGAAGAAGCGGTCTTTCTCGTAGAACGGGACTTTGCCGCGCAGCGTGGTGCGGGCGATTTCCAGTTTTTCGGAGGTCTTCAGACCGTTGCGCAAGTCCAGACCCTGACACGCAGCCAGCCATTCTACAGCCAGCACGCCGCGAGTGTTCTCCGCCATTTCCCACAAGCGCTTGCCGGCGGCGGGCGCCATCGACACATGGTCTTCCTGGTTGGCGGAGGTCGGCAGGCTGTCGACGCTGTGCGGGTGGGACAGGGCCTTGTTTTCACTGGCCAGCGCCGCTGCTGTCACCTGGGCAATCATGAAGCCGGAGTTCACGCCGCCGTTGGCCACCAGGAACGGCGGCAGTTGCGACATGTGCTTGTCCATCATCAGCGAGATGCGGCGTTCGCTCAGCGAGCCGATTTCAGCGATGGCCAAAGCGATGTTGTCGGCGGCCATGGCAACCGGTTCGGCGTGGAAGTTACCACCGGAAATCACTTCACCTTCGGCCGCGAACACCAGCGGGTTGTCCGACACCGCGTTGGATTCGATCGCCAGCACTTCGGCGGCCTGACGCAGTTGGGTCAGGCAGGCGCCCATGACTTGCGGCTGGCAGCGCAGAGAGTAGGGGTCCTGAACCTTGTCGCAGTCGCGGTGGGAGTCGGAGACCTGGCTGCCGTCGCCAAGCAGATCGCGATAGGCCGCAGCCGAGTCAATCTGGCCGCGCTGACCCCGTGCCGCATGAATACGTGCGTCGAAGGGTGCGCGAGAGCCAAGCACGGCTTCAACGGTCAGCGCGCCGCAGCTGAGGGCGCCGGCGAACAGGTCTTCGGCTTCGAACAGGCCGCGCAAGGCATAGGCCGTAGACACCTGCGTGCCGTTGAGCAGCGCCAGGCCTTCTTTGGCCGCCAGCGTCAATGGCGTGAGCCCGGCGATGGCCAGCGCTTCCACGGCATTCAGCCATTCGCCCTTGTAGCGCGCCTTGCCTTCGCCCAGCAGCACCAGCGACATGTGCGCCAATGGCGCGAGGTCGCCGGATGCGCCGACTGAACCCTTGAGCGGGATGTGCGGGTAAACCTCGGCGTTGATCAGCGCGATCAGCGCGTCGATGACCTGACGGCGAATCCCGGAGAAACCCCGGCTCAGGCTGTTGACCTTGAGCACCATGATCAAACGGACCAGCTCATCGCTGATCGGCTGACCAACGCCCGCGGCGTGAGACAGCACCAGCGAACGCTGCAGGTTTTCGAGGTCGGCGCTGGCGATGCGCGTTGACGCCAGCAGGCCAAAACCGGTGTTGATGCCGTAAGCGGTGCGGTTTTCGGCGAGGATCTGCTCGACGCAGGCCACGCTGTCTTCGATCTGCCGATTGGCGCTGGTGTCGAGGGTCAGCGTGACGGGCCGCTGATAAATCGCGCGCAGCTGGGCGAGGCTCAATTGGCCGGGGATCAGATTCAGCGGGGTCGCCTGTTGGGTGTCGGTCACGATGCTGCTACTCCTGATTGGGTGTCGGTCGTCTGCGCTGAACCGGCGCCTGCCTGTCCTGCGCGAGGGGCGCTTGCGCTGCGACCGTTGTTGTCGGTGTCGGGATTAGCGCCTGCCGCGTAGTCGCGGCAGCGCTGGAATACGGTTTCCAATGACTCTTCGTTCTTGAGCAGGGTCACGCTGCTGGCGATGTCCGGCGCCAGCCAGCGGTCTTCGTCGTAGGCCGGCACGCGCTCGCGCAACAGCCGCCACGCCGCCTCGGTGCCGACGCCAAAGCGCGGGCCCTTGAAGAACTCGAACGCCTGGGCGGCCAGCAAATACTCGATCGCGAGGATCTGCGTCACGTTCTCCAGCACCTTGTGCAGCTTCAACGCGGCGCTGGTGCCCATGCTCAGATGATCCTCCTGCAGACCGGACGTCACGTAGTTGTCGATGACCGCCGGTTGTGCCAGCTGGCGGTTTTCCGCGCACAGCGAGGCGGCGACGTATTGGGTGATCATCATCCCGGAGTTGACCCCCGGCTGGCTGACCAGAAACGCCGGCAGCCCGCTGACCGTGGGGTTGATCAGCCGGTCCAGGCGCCGCTCGGCAATCGAGCCCAGTTCGGCCATGGCAATCGCCAGCAGATCAGCCGCCATCGCCACGGACTGGCCATGGGGATTGGCCTGGGAAACAACGCGATACGCTTCAGGCGTGCCGAGCAGCAGCGGGTTGTCGGTGGCCGAGTTGAGCTCGATTTCGATCTGCCGTGTGGCGTGGGCCAGCTGGTCGCGGGTGGCGCCGTGGACCTGCGGAATCGAGCGGATGCTCAAGGCGTCCTGGGTGCGGATGCCCTGACTGTTGGCGAGCACTTCACTGCCGGCGAGCAGGCCGCGCAGGTTTTTGCCGACTTGCTGCATGCCGGGGTGTGGCTTGAGCGCAATAATGGTTTCGTCAAAAGCGTCGAGCTGGCCGCGCAGGCCCTCGAAGGTCATGGCGCTGATCACATCGGCCCACTGCATCAGGCGATTCACGTCGGCGACGGCCAGGCAGCTCAGGCCGGTCATGCACGGCGTGCCGTTGACCAGACACAACCCGTCCTTGGCGCCCAGATCCACCGGCGACAGGCCTTCTTCGCTAAGCGCCTGCAACGCCGACATCACTTGGCCGCGGTAACTGACCTGACCCACGCCGAGCAGTGCGACGCCGATGTGCGCCATGTGCGTGAGGTATCCCACTGAACCCTGGGACGGCACTTGCGGGGTGATGCGTCGATTGAGCAGGGCGAGCAGGGCCTCGACCACCTGACGATGAATCCCGGATTTGCCCTGGCTGTAGTTGATGATCGCGGCACAGGTGATCGCGCGGGTCTGCTCGTCCGGTAACGCCGGGCCGACGCCGCAGGCATGGCTGAGCAGGGTGTTGCGTGACAGTCGGCCAAGCTGCTCGTCGGCCAGTGACACGTTGCACAGCGCGCCGAGGCCGGTGTTCACGCCATAGGCGCGTTCGCCGCTGGCAACGATGCGCTGCACGATCGCCTGGGCATTGTCGATCCGCGCCCACGCGCTTTCCGACAGCGACAGCGTCGCGCCATGACGGGCAACCGCGGTCACGTCCCGCCAGCTGAGCGGGCCTTCGCCGATGATGATCTGTTCTGCTCGCGACATGACCACAGCGTCCTTAGAGAGTCGCCACGCGCCGCTGCACGAAACGATCTACGTAATCGTCGGCGGGCGAGTAGAGGATTTCTTTCGGCGTGCCGACCTGAATCAGCCGACCGTCCTTGAGAATGGCGATGCGGTTGCCGATGCGCACGGCTTCGTCGAGGTCGTGGGTGATGAACACGATGGTTTTCTTCAGGCTCGACTGCAGCTCCAGCAACTGGTCCTGCATCTCGGCGCGAATCAGCGGGTCGAGTGCGCTGAACGCTTCGTCCATCAGGATGATGTCCGTGTCAGCCGCCAGCGCCCGTGCCAGGCCGACGCGCTGACGCATGCCGCCGGAAAGCTGATGCGGGTACTTTTTCTCGTAGCCCTTCAGGCCCACCGTGGTGATCCAGTGCTGTGCGCGCTCGGCGCATTGGGTCTTGCTTTCGCCACGGATGGTCAGCCCGTAGGCGACGTTGTCGATCACGGTCTTGTGCGGCAGCAGGCCAAAGCTCTGAAACACCATGCTGATCTTGTGCCGACGGAAGTTGCGCAGCGCTTCCATGTCGTAGGTCAGTATGTTCTCGCCATCGACCAGGATCTCGCCGCTGGTGGGATCGATCAGGCGGTTGAAGTGGCGCACCAGGGTCGATTTGCCGGAGCCCGACAGGCCCATGATCACGAAGATCTCGCCGCTGGAAATGGACAGCGACAGGTCATTCACCCCGACCACGCAGCCGGTCTGCGCCAGGACCTGATCCTTGCTCTGGTTGTTCTGCACCATGGCCAGCGCATCTTTCGCGCGGTTGCCGAAGATTTTGTACACGTTCTTGACGACGATTTTGCCGCCCGTGTTCTCTGGAACGCCCGCGCTCAGTGGATTGCCCGAGCTCGCTGGATTAATAGTCTCGACGCTCATCTGTTCGCCTCATGCCGTGGACGGCCGTAGGCCTGCGTGATGCGGTCGATCACGACCGCCAGAATGACGATGGCCAAACCTGCTTCCAGGCCACGACCGACGTTGAGGGTCTGGATGCCGACCAGCACGTCTTCGCCCAGACCGCGGGCACCGATCATCGAGGCGATCACCACCATCGACAGCGCCATCATCGTGGTCTGGTTGATCCCGGCCATGATGCTCGGCAGGGCCAGCGGCAGTTGCACGCCAAACAGTTGCTGCCAGCGGTTGGCGCCGAACGCGTTGATCGCTTCCATGACCTCGCCATCGACCTGACGAATGCCCAGATCGGTCAGGCGAATCAGCGGCGGCGCGGCGTAGATGACGGTGGCGAAGATCGCCGGGACTTTGCCCAGACCGAACAGCATCAGCACCGGAATCAGGTACACGAAGCTGGGCATGGTCTGCATGATGTCCAGCAAGGGCATTAGTATCGAGCGCAGGCGATTGCTCCGCGCCGACAGAATGCCGAGCGGTATGCCGATGATCACCGAGATCACCGTGGCGACCAGCATCAGCGCCAGGGTCTGCATCAGCTTGTCCCACAGGCCCACGGCACCGACCAGAAACAGCAGGCCGACGATAACCACCGTGGTGGTGATCTTGCGGGTCGCGTGCCAGGCGATCAGGCCGACGATGGCCAGCAGCAGCCACCACGGCGCAATGCGCAGCAGGCCTTCGAGCTTGACGATGGCCCACAGCAGCGTGTCGGAGATGTGCCGGAACACGTCGCCGTAGTTGGTGACCAGCTTGTCGACCCAGTCATTGACCCAGTCGGCGATGGAGAACGTGAAGCTTTCGGGGAACATATCGTTATCTCATTCAAATACTGCGTGCGGATCCGTGCTCAGGTGCTGCCCGGTTCGGATGCCGCCGGATCGCGCGGCACCCGGATCAAGCTCTTACAACGAAGCATCCACCTTCTTCGCCGCATCCTCGCTCACCCACTGATGCCACACTTCCGGGTGTTCCTTGAGGAAGATCTTCGCCAGCTTCGGCGACTCGATGCGTTCCTTGGTCATGCGCGCCAGATTCTGGTTGAGCAGGTCGATCGGGATGTTGACCTTCTCCATCACTGACACGAGTTCAGGCGCCTGTTCGTGGAACGCCTTGGACAGGCCGACCTTGATCTCGATGGTCTTGTTCACGCCGTCTTTCTCTTCCAGACGCACCATGTCCACCTGGCCCATCAGCGGTGTTGGCGACCAGTAATAGGCCAGGATCGGCTCGCCACGTTTGTAGCTGGACAGAATCGCCGCATCCAGCGCCGGTCCGGTGCCTGGGCGGAAGTTGGTGTATTTGCTTTCCAGGCCATAGCTTTTCAGCATTTCGCTGTTTTCCAGCTCGCAGGTCCAGCCCGCCGGGCAGTTATAGAAACGGCCTTTCTCCGGCTCTTCGGCGTCCTTGAACAGCGCTGAGTATTTGCCCAGGTCGGCGATGGATTTCAGGTCAGGTGCCTTAGCTTCCAGCTTGCGCTTGGCGTCGCCTTCGATCACATAACGCGGCACGTACCAGCCTTCCACCGCGCCCTTCACCGGCGAACCGACGCCGACCACTTTGCCGGCGGCTTCAGCCTTGTTCCAGACTTCGCTGCGGCCCACCCACTCTTCGGCAAACACTTGAATGTCGTTGGTGCTCAGGGCGTTTTCCATGGTGATGGAGTTGCCCGGCAGGCTGTCCGTTTCGCAGCCGTAGCCCTTGTTCAGCACGACTTGCAGTACGTCGGTCAGCAGCATTGCGCTTTCCCAGTTCAGGCCGGCGAATTTCACCGGTTTGCCGGACTCGCACCATCCCGCAGCCTGACTGGCGCCACTGGCGAGCACGCCCGCGGTGAGCAACGTGGATAGCAGGGCCTTTTTCGTGTTCATTGAGTGACGCTCCGGTCTTGTAGTGGATGACGGCAGTAACGAAAACAGACGGCTTCCAGCCTAGGGGAGAGGCACTTGTCGGCCTCGTCCCGCTTCTCTCTCCAGCATGCCCCCTGCAACAGACGTGCATGACGAACGGTCAGTTCACCGCGACGTGCGCAGGGGCAACGGTGCAACTTGCCTGAGGCGCCCTCGAATCCGCCGGCAGGATCAGGCGATCGGCCACGTTGCCCGGCCACCTCTTCGCCGCCACGTAGTACAGCACAGCCGGCACGATGAGGCCGATGATCCACGAGATGTCGGTGTCATCGAGCCTCGCCACCAGCGGCCCGGTGTAAAAATGCGTGGAAATGAACGGCATCTGAATCAGCACGCCCACCACGTAAATCCCGATGCCCATCCCGTTCCAGCGGCCATAGCGACCGTTCGGGTCCGACAGCGCGGGAATGTCGTAGCGCTCTTTGGTGATGCAGTAGAAATCCACCAGATTGATCGCGCTCCACGGCGTGAAGAACGCCAGCAGAAACAGGATGAACGCCGAGAAGTCCTTGAGGAACGAGTCCTTGCCCAGCAGCGCCAGGGCTGTCGCGATGCCGACCATGGCGAAGATGTACGTCAGCCGCAGCGCGCTGGAGATGTGCCGGTTGCCGCGAAAGCCGCTGACGATGGTGGCAATGGACATGAAGCTGCCGTAGGCGTTGAGCGTGGTGATGGTCACCTTGCCGAACGCGATGCTGAAATACAGCGCGGCGGCCACCGCGCCGGTCCCGCCAAGGCCGACGATGAACGAGACCTCATGATGGGCGAAGTTCTTGCCGGCCAGCGCCGCCGCGAACACGCCGAAGACCATGGACGCCTGCGCGCCGATCACCGAACCCAGGCCCACCGCCCAGAAGGTTTTGCCAGCCGACGTGCTGCGCGGCAGGTAGCGCGAGTAGTCCGCGACGTAGGGGCCGAAAGCGATCTGCCAGGACGCCGACAGGGAAATCGCCAGCAGGAAACTGCTCAGCGAGAAGTGCTTGTTGCCCAGCAGCGCGCCCACGTCGTTGCCCGCCAGCAGCGCGGCGAACAGATAGACGAAGGCAATCACGCCGATGAGGCTGGCGACACGGCCGATCATGTGGATGACCCGGTAGCCCAGAATAGTCAGTGCCACGATGGCAGCGGCGAAGATCACCACGCCTTGCCAGTCCGGCACGTTAATCAGTTGCGCCACCGCTTGACCGGCAAGCAACGAGCCGCTGGCGGAAAAGCCGATGTACATCAGGCACACCAGCACCAGCGGGATCACCGCGCCGTAGACGCCGAACTGCACCCGGCTGGAAATCATCTGCGGAAGGCCGAGCTTCGGCCCTTGTGCTGCATGCAGTGCCATGACACCGCCGCCGATGAGCTGACCGATGAACAGCCCGATCAACGACCAGAACACATCGCCGCCCAGCACCACGGCCAGGGCCCCGGTGACGATCGCGGTGATCTGCAGGTTGGCGCCCAGCCATAGCGTGAACTGACTGAACAGACGACCGTGTCGTTCGGCATCAGGGATGTAATCGATCGAACGCCGCTCGATCACGGAAGCAGGTGCAGCACGATCATCTGGAACAGCCATTGCGAAGATCCCCGTAAAGCGAGTGTTGGCACGCGCAAATTCTGCAGAATGCATCCCTCTGTAGGAGTGAGCTTGCTCGCGAAGAGGCCGGTACAGACGACGTATCACCTGCGTCTGGGCCTAAGCATTCGCGGGCAAGCTCGCTCCCACATGGGCTGCGAGCAACCCGGGCATTGATCAGTTATTGATCATCGGCAGGTTCAGACCCTGCTCTTTGGCGCAGTCGATCGCGATCTGATAACCCGCATCGGCATGACGCATCACGCCGGTGGCCGGGTCGTTGTGCAGGACGCGGGCGATGCGCTCGGCGGCTTCATCGGTGCCGTCGCAGACGATGACCATGCCCGAGTGCTGCGAGAAGCCCATGCCGACGCCGCCGCCATGGTGCAGCGAGACCCAGGTCGCGCCGCTCGCGGTGTTGAGCAGGGCGTTGAGCAGTGGCCAGTCGGACACGGCGTCGGAGCCGTCCTGCATCGATTCGGTCTCGCGGTTCGGGCTGGCGACGGAGCCGGAGTCCAGGTGATCGCGACCGATGACTACCGGCGCCGACAGCTCGCCGCTGCGGACCATTTCGTTGAACGCCAGGCCCAGCTTGGCGCGCTGACCCAGCCCGACCCAGCAGATACGTGCCGGCAGACCCTGGAAGCTGATGCGCTCACGGGCCATGTCCAGCCAGTTGTGCAGGTGCGCGTCGTCCGGGATCAGCTCTTTGACTTTGGCGTCGGTCTTGTAGATGTCTTCAGGATTGCCCGACAGCGCGGCCCAGCGGAATGGACCGACGCCACGGCAAAACAGCGGACGAATGTAAGCGGGCACGAAACCGGGGAAATCGAAGGCGTGGGTCACGCCGACTTCCTTGGCCATCTGACGGATGTTGTTGCCGTAGTCGAACGTTGGCACGCCCATTTTCTGGAACGCCAGCATGGCTTCGACGTGCTCGGCCATGGACTGCTTGGCGGCCTTGACCACTGCAGCAGGCTCGCTGGCGGCGCGCTCGCGGTACTGCTCCCAGGTCCAGCCTTTTGGCAGGTAGCCGTTAAGCGGGTCGTGGGCGCTGGTCTGGTCGGTGACCATGTCAGGGCGCACGCCACGTCGGACCATTTCCGGGAGGATCTCGGCGGCGTTGCCGCACAGGGCGATGGAGATCGCCTTGCCTTCGGCGGTGTATTTGGCGATGCGGGCGAGGGCGTCGTCGAGGTCAGTGGCTTGCTCGTCGACGTAACGGGTTTTCAGGCGGAAATCGATGCGGCTCTGCTGGCATTCGATGTTCAGCGAGCAGGCGCCCGCCATGCCGGCAGCCAGTGGCTGTGCGCCGCCCATGCCGCCAAGGCCGGCGGTCAGCACCCAACGGCCTTTCAGGTTGCCGTCGTAATGCTGGCGACCGGCTTCGACGAAGGTTTCGTAGGTGCCCTGAACGATGCCCTGGCTGCCGATGTAGATCCAGCTGCCGGCGGTCATCTGGCCGTACATGGCCAGGCCTTTGGCGTCCAGTTCGTTGAAATGCTCCCAGCTCGCCCAGTGCGGCACGAGGTTGGAGTTGGCGATCAGTACGCGCGGTGCGTTGCTGTGGGTCTTGAACACGCCGACTGGCTTGCCGGATTGCACCAGCAGGGTTTCGTCGTCATTCAGGTTCGTCAGGCTTTCGACGATCTTGTCGTAGCATTCCCAGTTGCGCGCTGCACGACCGATACCGCCGTAGACCACCAGTTCGTTCGGGTTCTCGGCGACTTCCGGGTCGAGGTTGTTCATCAACATCCGCAACGGTGCCTCGGTCATCCAGCTCTTGGCCGTCAGTTGCGTGCCACGGGCGGCGCGGATTTCCACATCGCGGCGTTTGGTCCATTGCTGAGCAGGGGTGTTGTGGTCAGTAGTCACTTAACAATCCTCGATGATCAATCCGGCCGGGACGCGGGGTCCGTGACGAATGTGGGAATAAGGTTCTGCATGAGCGTCGCCGCTGTGATCTGAACCGGGCGTGGACGCCTTTTATCGACTCATGCTTACTTGTACATACAAGCATATGCAACCAAGGGGCCAATGTTGGTTTTGCAGGCGCAGAAATCCCGTCGGCCCGCTCTGCGTCGGGCTTGCCAAGATTTCAGGTGTAAGGAGGGTTACGGATGCGAAGAAGATGAAACGAAGGAAATTGTTACTTTTCGGTGCGAACGCCCCAGCTCAGTGCGCGAATTGGGTAACAGAACGTCGTGTGCAGATATCGCTGCCGACACCTGACCTGTGGGAGCGCTGGGTATATCAGGGTAGTCTCAGCGCTAATCAGTGCCGGGCCAGCTTGCTGCGCAACAGCCACACCCCGGCAAGCGCCGACGCGATCGAACCCAGCAACACGCCCACTTTCACTTCATCGATCAGATGCGCAGCGCCCGGGAACGCCAGGTTGCCAATGAACAGGCTCATGGTGAACCCGATACCGCAGAGCAGGGCCACGCCGTACAGCTGCGGCCAGTTGCTGCCTTCTGGCAGGGTTGCCAGGCCGGAACGGATCGCCAACACGGCTGCGAGAAACACGCCGATCTGCTTGCCGACGAACAACCCCAGTGCCACCCCAAGCGGCACTGGATCGACCAGATTGCCGAGGGTGATGCCCGACAGGGACACGCCCGCATTGGCGAAGCCGAAAATCGGCACCACCGCGAACGCCACCCAGTAGTGCATTTTTTCTTCAAGGAACAGCAGCGGCGAGCGGGCTTCTTCCTTGGGCGTGCCCAGCGGAATGCACAGCGCCAGCGCCACACCGGCCAGCGTCGCGTGCACGCCGGATTGCAACACGAAGAACCACAACAGCAGACCCAGCAGCAGGTACGGCAGCAATCGCTGCACGCCCATGCGGTTCATGATCACCAGCACGGCCAGCGTCGCGAAGGAGGCACCGAGCATCGGCATGTTCAGGCCGCTGCTGTAGAACAGCGCAATGATGGTGACGGCGCCCAGGTCATCGAGAATCGCCAGTGCGGCCAGAAACACCTTTAACGACGTCGGCACCCGCTTGCCCAGCAACGAAAGCACGCCGAGAGCGAAGGCGATATCGGTGGCCGCAGGAATCGCCCAGCCGCTCAGGGTTTCGGCGTTGCCCATGTTGATGCCGATGTAGATCAGCGCCGGCACCAGCATGCCGCCCGCTGCCGCAAAACCGGGGAGCGCGCGCTGACCCCAACTGGCCAGACCGCCGGCCAACACTTCGCGTTTGATTTCCAGACCGACCATCAGAAAGAAGATCGCCATCAGCCCGTCGTTGATCCACAACTCGATCGACAGTCCTCCCCAGACACTGTGCAGTGCGGCGAAATACGAGGGGGCGAGGGGGGAGTTGGCGACGATGATCGCCGCGAGGGCAGCGCCCATCAGCACAAGGCCGCCTGCCGACTCCGATGAAAGAAAACTGGCAAGAATGGCGAGGGCTCGGGGGCTTTCTTTATTGTTGTTGAGCGTCGTCATGGTCGTCCCTGTGCTGGCGAAAAAAAACGCAATCTACCACAGGGACGGCGGGACTCAGACGCGTGACAACTCGATCACGCACACGCGACTGGCGCGAGGGGCGTAGAGCACAACCTCCAGCAGCCCGCCTGCAGCGTTGTCCAATTGCAGGCAATCGTGTTTTTCCAGCCGTTGCGGCGGATGCTCGCCGACATTGGCGGCCATCTGCTCGGCCGCGCTGAATACCACGAACATGTTGGCCGAACTGAAAAACCGCTGCGGCTGCATCACGTCGATCCACTGCAGGCGCGCGCGGTAGCGGGCGGGCGAGTAGATCAGGTTGAAGTCGCGTATCGGGCCGTCGAGTAGCGTGCATGACACTGCGCTGTCGCCGCTGAATGCGAACGGATCGGACGGCAGCAGTGGCTCGCTGTCCTTGCCATCGATGTTCAGCGTCATGCCTGCGCCTTGCAGCACCGTGATGATGCGCTGATAACCGGCGAACACCGAAAAGCCGCCCGACTCACCGATGTCGGCAATCGACAACCGCCAGCCAAAACCTTCCAGGCCTTCGCCGGCATCGCGAGTGATTTCCTCGGTGCTGCCGCCGCCGTTTTTCCAGGGCATGCGCGGGTAGTCAGCGGCGCGCATAACAGTCAGTTGAGTCATTTGCTGAAGCGTCCTTCCAGGCGGTGGCGTGAGCCGGGATGAATCAGGCGGGCGGCGGTCACCGGTTGGCGCCCGGACCAGGTGCGCCGACGCACCAGCAGGCACGGCTCGCCCTTCTCGATCTGTAGCAATGTGCACTCGTCGGGTTCAGCGAGAATCGCCTCAACCACGTGCTCGCCCTCGGTCAGCGGCGCTACCTGAGACAGATAGGCGTAGGGCGTTTGTTGGGTGAAATCCTGCTGCAGGTAGTCCGGCGCGACGAGGGCGTTAACGAAACGGTCCTCGATTTGCACGGGGATATCGTTTTCGAAATGCACGATCAGCGAATGAAACACTCGCTGGCCTTCACGCATGTCCAGCGCCAGCGCGCGTTCGGAACCAGCGGCTTCTTCCGTGAGGATGATGACCTGGCAGGTGTGGGTATGTCCGCGGGCGGCGATCTCATCGGCGATGTTATGCACTTCGAACAGTGCCGATTGGGTCTTGGGCTCGGCGACGAATGTACCGACGCCTTGCATGCGCACCAGCAGCCCTTCGGCGGTCATCTCGCGCAGGGCGCGGTTGATGGTCATGCGGCTGAAGCCCAGCTGCGTCACCAGTTCGCTCTCGGACGGCACGCGGTGGTGCGGCGGCCACGTGCCGTTCTGAATCTGTTGGGTGATCATGTGCTTCACCCTGGCGTACAGCGGCGCCGGACTGTCACCCATCTGGGAGGCCAGCGGCAAATTGGCAGGCGGAGTCGGCACAGAGAAATCCTTGTTATGGCGTTATTCAGGCGAAAGAGGTTACAGCGTCCACGCTAACCATTAACACGTGTGCCGACAAGCGCGGCGCAGTTTACCGGCCGTATAAACGTCTGTATATGTATAGACAATTTCACGCAAGGGGTGCCGAGTCATGTCCGTTTTCTTTGCCGAACGCGCGCTATTGCCCACCGGCTGGGCGAATAACGTTCGTTTCGAGGTCAGCGCCGATGGCCTGCTGAGCCAAGTTCAAGCCGATGCCGAACGCGCTGGCGCCGAGCTGCTCAACGGGCCGGTCGTGCCGGGCATGCCCAATCTGCACTCCCACGCCTTTCAGCGTGCCATGGCGGGCCTCGCGGAAGTGGCCGGCAATCCCAATGACAGTTTCTGGACCTGGCGCGACCTGATGTATCGCCTCGTCGGGCAGATCAGTCCGCAGCAGCTCGGCGTCATCGCGCGACAGCTGTACATTGAAATGCTCAAGGGCGGTTTTACTTCGGTTGCGGAGTTTCACTACGTCCATCAGGACACCACCGGCAAGCCCTACGCCGACCCCGCCGAGCTGGCGCTGCAGGTCAGCCAGGCGGCGAGTTCGGTCGGCATCGGCATGACCCTGTTGCCGGTGCTCTACAGCCACTCCGGTTTCGGCGGCCTGAACCCGAACGAAGGCCAGCGCCGATTCATCAACAGCACCGACAGTTACCTGGACCTGCAAGCACGTCTTAAGCCCATCATCGCCGCGCAACCCGCCCAGGCGCTGGGGCTGTGCTTTCACTCGCTGCGTGCCGTGACCCCGCAGCAGATCAGTGACGTGACGGCCGCCAGCGACACCCATTGCCCGATCCACATTCATATCGCCGAGCAGCAAAAGGAAGTCGACGATTGCTTGGACTGGAGCGGTCGCCGGCCATTGCAGTGGCTGTATGAAAACGTCGATGTCGACGCGCGCTGGTGCCTGGTTCACGCGACCCATGCCGAGCCTGACGAAGTGGCGTTGATGGCGAAAAGTCGTGCGATCGCGGGACTGTGCCTGACCACCGAAGCGAACCTGGGCGACGGGATTTTCCCGGCGGTGGATTACATCGCTCAGGGCGGGCGCTGGGGTATCGGCTCTGATAGCCATGTGTCGCTGAGCGTGGTCGAAGAGCTGCGCTGGCTGGAATACGGTCAGCGTCTGCGCGATCAGCGCCGTAACCGCCTGTACCGGCCTGATCAGCCGATGGTCGGGCGCACGCTATACGACGCGGCGCTGGTGGGCGGTGCCCAAGCGATGGGCCAACCGGTAGGTGCGCTGGAAGTGGGCAAACGGGCCGACTGGCTGGTGCTGGACGGTAACGACGCTTATCTGGCAACGGCGTCTGGCGATGCCATTCTCAATCGCTGGCTGTTCGCCGGGAGTGATCGTCAGATCAAGGATGTGATGGTCAATGGGCGCTGGGTGATCCGCGACGGCCACCATGCCGATGAAGGGCAGAGCAGCCGTGCGTTCGCTCAGGTGCTGAGGGAATTGCTGGGCTGAACATGTGTGCAGAGGCAAAGGGCCCCTTCGCGAGCAAGCTCGCTCCCACAATTTTTGTGTCCACAGGTAGAACTGCGGCGCTGTCATGTTTCATGAGAGTGAGCTTGCTCACGAATGACCGAACAGGTCAGTCCTTTGACTTGCCCACTTTCGAATCCGACACCCGCCAGATCAGCTTGATGGTGTCGTAGCCCTGTTGCTGCGCTCTCATCAGCAGGTCGTTGCGCACTGCATCCGGCACTTGAGGCGTGCGCGACAGCAGCCAGAGGAACTTGCGGTTCGGACTGCCCACCAGCGCCACCTTGTAGTCGGGGCTCACGTACAGCACCCAGTAATCGCCCTTTGCCACACCCGGGAAGAGGTTCGAGAACCAGTTGTCGAACACGACCCACAGCTTGTCGGTCTTGCCCTGAACCTGCGGTGAAGCCGTTCCGGTTGCTTGCTCCCACTTGCCCTCGATCGTGCGGCAGCGGTTGGTGACAGCGATGTTGCCATCGTCCTTCAGCGTGTAATGCGCTTCGGACTGCGCGCAGTTGCGCTGGAAGAACATCGGCAGCCGCGCCACTTCGTACCACGTGCCCTGATAACGCTTGAGATCAACATGATCAACCGTCTTCGGCGCCATGGATTCGGTTTCTGGCTTAACCGCACAGGCGCTGATCCACAATGCTGCCAGCGCCACGGCGCCGATTTTTAATCCCTGACGAATATTCATTCAAGCCCCTGCGCCGAGAACAGCACGACCTTGTCGGCGGCGTATTGGACGCTGATGAAGGTCTTCGCATCACCCCACGTGCAGCTGGACATCCCCAACGCGCCGGAGCATTCGGTCGGACTGCCGAGCAGTTGCTCGACTTGGGCCTTGGGCATGCCGGCCGAGATTTTCGAGTAATTTTCCTGAGTGACCTTGCTGCAGGCGGCCAGCAATACGCAGAACGACAACACCGCGAGAGTGCGCGAAGACATGAGATGAAGCTCCTGAATCGAGGGGGGGCAGTGTCACAGTGCACGGCGATAGCCGCACAGCGCCGACATGATGCCGTAAGTTTAGAAGAGAAAAGGGGAGGACTGGTTCCGAGGAAGAGATTTTTCCGCTCGGCCAGACAGCACGCGGTTGTGCAGCAAAAGTAAACCCTGTGGGAGTGAGCTTGCTCACGAAGACGGAATTTCAGCCGCATGAAATTTAGCGGATGTTCTCGCCCGCCTGCGACAACAGTGAAGCGCCACCCAGGTCACTTCCACTTAACCGGGTCCTGCAGAAAAGAAATGGCCGCCAAAGGCGGCCATCCAGGACGTTACTCCTTGTGATACGCCGTTGCGCGTTCCACTTCTTCTTTCGAACCCAGGAACACCGCGACGCGCTGGTGCAGGCCTTCGGGCTGGATGTCGAGGATGCGCTGATGGCCATCGGTCGACGCGCCACCGGCTTGTTCCACCAGGAACGACATCGGGTTGGCTTCGTACATCAGGCGCAGTTTGCCCGGCTTGGAAGGCTCGCGGGAATCGCGCGGGTACATGAACAGGCCGCCACGGGTCAGGATACGGTGTACATCAGCGACCATCGCCGCGACCCAGCGCATGTTGTAGTTCTTCTTCAACGGACCGTCTTCGCCCGCCAGCAGCTCTTCGACGTAGCGCTTGACCGGGGCTTCCCAGTGACGCTGATTGGACATGTTGACCGCGAATTCCTGAGTGGACTCCGGGATCTTGATGTCTTCGTGGCTGAGGACAAAGCTGCCCATCTCGCGGTCCAGCGTGAAGCCTTTGACGCCGTCACCCAAGGTCAGCACCAGCATGGTCTGCGGGCCGTAGATGGCGTAACCGGCGGCGACTTGCTGGGTGCCTGGCTGCAGAAATGCCTTCTCGTTCAGCGCTTCGTTCTGGCTCAGGTACTCGTTCGGGCAACGCAGCACCGAGAAGATCGTGCCGACCGGCGCGTTGATGTCGATGTTGGACGAGCCGTCCAGTGGGTCGAACACCAGCAGGTAGGCGCCTTTCGGGTATTTGCCGGGAATCTGGTAGGCGTTGTCCATTTCTTCGGAGGCCATGCCGGCCAGGTGACCGCCCCATTCGTTGGCTTCGAGCAGAATCTCGTTGGACATCACGTCCAGTTTCTTCTGCACTTCACCCTGCACGTTTTCAGTGCCCATGCTGCCGAGCACGCCGCCCAGGGCGCCTTTGGATACCGCGTGGCTGATCTCCTTGCACGCACGCGCCACCACTTCAATCAGAAAGCGCAGATCGGCAGGGGTGTTGTTGGTGCGGGTCTGCTCGATCAGATAACGACTCAAGGTAACGCGGGACATGGAGAGCTCCGAAATGGGGGATAAAAACGCGCACAGTCTAGCGTGAGCGGAGATTTAATACTGCCTGTCAGACCGGTTAGGTAGTGATTCAGTTCACGGGCTACATAAGCCTAACCCGATCGGGGTGACGAATCGGCGGGCATCGTCTGCAATTTTTTCGATGCCGGATCGATTCAGCGTCATCACCCCGACACTTATAATTTGGCGCCTCGGTTGGCGCGTTATTTTGCGCGTTACTTGCTACGAGACCCGCGCAGTGTGCCAAGCGCCATCCAGGCCAGAAAAACCACGCCGAGTATCAGAACGGCCCACAAACCGATGCGTTTCAGGTCGGGACCACTGGCCTCCACGGGTGCAGCCGCAGCAACCGGCGCGACCGGTGTGGAGGCCATGGACGCACTGCCCAGCGCCGCCAGTTTCTCGGGGCTGACACCGGGAATCAGCGTCGCCAGTGGCAGCGCCGCGCTTTTCACCGTGGCATTGCCGACGGCCAGGCTGTAAGGCGGCGCGCCGCGGCCGAGAAACACCAGTTGCGTGGCGCGCACGGCAAAACTCAGCGTAGGCGCGTCATTGCCCAGGCCGCCGCCACGGTCATCGACCTCAAGTTTCAGCTGCTGCACGACATTGCCCGGCAGCTCCATTTCGTCCTGCACAACGTCCTGACCGTTCTGGCTGAGCCGATAAAGCAGGCCATTGTCGATCAACTGCCACGGCGCGTTGTTATCGCGACGCCCATACAGCGTGGCGGGCGCGAGGCTGTTGGGTTGCGCGATGTCGATCCGCATGCGTTCCAGCGGCAGGGCCACCGGCAGTTGCCACACATACACGCCAGGTTTTTCGACGCGGCCATTGATGGCCGGCGACCAGCTCAACGGCAGCACGCCGGGCCGCGTGCTGATCAGTTGCACGGCGTTCAGCGTCGGCGCGGACAGGGGCGATTTCCACAGCAGACGCAGATAGCGGGCGCTGCGCCCCGGCAGATTGACGACGCGCTGCTCAACCAATTCCTCGGCAAATGACAGCCTCGCGACCTGACCCTCGCCCCAGCGCTGCCAGTGCTGGAGGTCGTCGCTGGCCTCGATGCTGAACCGCTGAAAGCCGTCGCGCTCGCTGCTCCAGTCCAGAATCAATTGATCCAGCGGCGCGTTGATCGCGCTGGTGTCGAGCAACCAGCCGCGCAGAATCTCTTCGCCCGCCTCGATCTCGCCCTGGGGCTGCACCTCCACCAGCGTGCCGTTGGGCGTGCGCTCGACGCGGATTTTCGGCTCGGCGTCTTTCGCGCCATCGCTGTTGTACAGCGGGAACCACTTCACCGAGACCGGGCTTGCGTCGGCGGCACGCTGAGGCGGGCTTTGAGTGATCGCGTAGGGCTGGGCCTGGCCGTCCGCATTGAAAACGCGCACATCGTTGAGATTGCTCTGGCGCGCGTTCAACTGCACGCCGAGGGGCAATTCCAGCCGATACCAAGGCCCTTCACCTCTGACGGTCAGGGGCGCATGGGTGGTGAAATCATCCGGCAGATCCTCCGCCTGACTGAGCGACGCCGCGCACAGCAGCGAGCCCAGCAACGGGACAAGCAGGGCAGCCTTGGTGAAGAACTGACGACTCAACTGGACACTCCTTACGCGCTTCATTTCGATGCCCGGTCCGCCGGGTCGGCGTCGGTCAGACCCTCGCTTCGAGCCGGATGCCGGGGCGGCAGGGGGGCGAAATATCCCACCACCAGCAACAGAACGCCAACGCCGATGAAGGAAATGATTCGCTCCAAGCCGCCGCGATTGCTCAGCTCGACGAAGAACAGCTTGGCGACGACAACCCCGATCAGCGCGGCGCCGACGATCCACAGGTCGCGGCGGGCGCGCAGGTGGCCGCCGATCATCAGCGCCAGCGCGGTCAGCGTCCAGACGATGGAAAGCCCGGCCTGCACCCGCATGGATTCAAACAGCGCATCCGGATACCAGGCCACGCCCAGCCAGTGATGCGCCGTGCGAAGGACCATGGCTGTGATCAACGCAAATAGCGATGCGCCGGCAATGACCAGCGCCGCTTTTTGAGCCCGCCCCTCGCTGACGCCCAATTGCGGGAGTTGCTGGCGGCTCCAACTGAAGATACCGGTCAGTGTGATCAGCAAGCCCAGCTCCAGCGGGTTCAGCAGCGGCAGATAGGGCAGGGGATCGGCAGCGCCTTCGCTGAACCCGTTCGCCAGCCAGAACCAGCCGAGCATCAATGCCGCCAGCGGCGCGGCGGCCCAGACGCGGTATTCGCGCGGGTACGCCCCGACAGGCCAGGGCCACGTGCGGGATGCGGTCATCGCCAGCAAGTACAGGCTTGGCAGCAACGCCCAGCCCAGCCAGCGCCAAGCGTTATACGACTCCGACAACACCAGCAATCCGTAACGAAGTTGCAGCGAGAGCACGGCGATGATCAGCCAGCAGCCGATCACATGGGCTGCACTGCGCAAGCGCGGGAGCAGCAGTTTGTCGAGCCGATTCAGCGACCACAGATGAACCGCAAACACCGCGAGCCAGCCCAGCCAGCCCCAATCGGCGGCAGGGTTGT
Source organism: Pseudomonas sp. PS02290 (assembly GCF_029960075.1). Lineage (NCBI taxonomy): Bacteria > Pseudomonadati > Pseudomonadota > Gammaproteobacteria > Pseudomonadales > Pseudomonadaceae > Pseudomonas > Pseudomonas sp. PS02290. Next base: position 16,093 of record NZ_JASCOY010000023.1, on the reverse strand, counting down.
AGTAAGAGTTGAAGCTCATCAGCGCCAGCAATACCGCACTCATGGGCGTCAGCAGCGTGGACAGCTGCGCGATTCCCGCCCAGTTCAGACGCAGGGCCGCCATTGTCCACAGCCCGACACTGAAAGCGCCCAACAGCAAGAGCGTCGAGAACTCGGTCTCTCCCGGCACGTAATGGGTGCTGACGCCCACTGCCGCGGACCACCACAGCGCGCCCCACCACAGCGCGCCCCAGATCAACAGCAATGGCTGCAGGAAGCGATTGCTCAACGACAAACGCAAGGTGCCTACGCGCTCGACCGTGAAGGCGCTGACCAGGCCGGCAAGCGCGATGATCAGCGGTGTCCAGAAATCGCCGTGGTTGAAGTTCGGCACAAACCAGCGGCCGACCACGCCAAGGAACGCGATCCCCGCGCCCAGTTGCAGCAGCAAGCCGAAAGCCCGCGCCAGCAAGCGGTTCTGGCGCATGCCCAGCCAAAATACCGCCGCGCCTTCGACCGCCCAGGCGACCGTGGTCCATTGCGCGCTCAGTCCGAGCGGAATCGCCAGCGTGCCGAACACCACGCCCAGTGACAGGCACGTTTCGACCAACAGCAATGCCCGACCCGGTGCGCGCCCGGCCAGTAACCGGGCGATGCCCATGTACAGCAAGCCAAGCGCCAGTGCGCTCAATGCAGCGCCGAATTCCAAATGTTTGACGAGCGCGTATTGCAGGCCGAAACCCACGATAGGCGTGCCGAACAACAGGCTGCCATCGACGTAGTGAGTCTGGCGCGCGGACCAGCGCAGGGTGGCTTCGCGGCTGTCGTCGTCGGGCCCGGCGGCATGCTCTTGCAGCTTGCGTCGGGCGAACAGCAGGCCGATGGCCAGGTACATCAGGAAGAACAGAATCAGGAAGGGTTCGGTGCTCCAGAACAGCTCGGGCGTGTACGCGTCCATGCCCCAGGCGAAGCCAATGCCGAACGTGCCGATGAAGCCGATCAGGTTCAGCGGGCGCCATGCCTTGAACCACGCGATGGCGAAAATGCCGGCGTTGAGCAGGGCGAAATAACTGAACAACGCGACATGACTCCCCTCGCCGGAGGATGTCAGCAGCGGCGCGGCAAACCCGCCCAGCGCGGCCACGCAGGCGAGGGCCAGGGAGTTTTGCGTGACGGCGAGAATGGCCGAAAACACGGTGACTGCAACCAACAGGCTGAACGCCATCCCCGGCGCCAGCAGGGTGTGGACTTTCATGGCGGCGAATACGGTCAGGTACAGCACCGCGACGCCCGTCCCCTGCAGCATCAACGCGAAGGATTCGTTGCGGTGACGCAACCACCAACCCAGACCCAGCAGCGCCAGGGCGGCCAACGCCACGCCGGCATAACGGGCTTCGATCGGGACGACCATGCCTTCGGTGGCGTAGCGCAGCAGAAACGCCAGGCCGAGAAACAGCAGCACCACGCCGACCCGCAGCACGGTGTTGCCACCCAGCAGCCAGTTTTTCGCGCGCAGTAAGGCGCTGTCGAAGAGGCTGTGCTGGGGAGGAGCGGGCTGGGTTGAAGCGGGCAGGGAGGCGGGCGGGTAGCTCGGGGCGGTAGGTGACGGCGCGTGCGGAGGCCGGCTCCATTCTGAGTCGCCAGCGTCCGAGGCGGCCGGTTCAAGATCCGGGAGGTCCCACAGCAGTTCCGGGCCGTCGTCTGCGATGGGCTGAACATTCAACGGCGCAGGCGCGGGCGCATCCGGCAATTGCGCGGCGGCTGAGTCCAGCTGGCTAAGGCGTTGTTGAACGGCGTTGAGGTCCAGCCGGGTTTTGGCGAGCTCGGCTTTCTGCGCAGCGGCCTCCCGCGTCAATGCGCTCAGCCGGAAGCTCAAGCCCGCGGCCAGGCCAATGACCGCGCCGACAGCGCCGCCCAACAGCGACTCATCAAGAAGCGCTCCGATTACCAGACCGGCCAGCAGAAGAATCCATTGCACGCGACGACATCCCTTTTCGGCCGATTAACGGCGATGGCGAAAAGTATATCGGGCGTCAGGAAAGGGGAAACATTTTGTGTCGGGGAGGGGGCAGTGGACAACATGCAGATGAGAACTGTGGAGTGAGATCTGGATCGACTCGGGATCTCGGCCACGCTGGTGAACTTGTGGGAGTGAGCTTGCTCACGAAAAGGTCGGTACATCCGCTAAATCACCAGCGGCTGAAATACCTATTCGCGAGCAAGCTCGCTCCCACAGGATTTGCATCTGCTTCGAAACCGAGTGCTGTGGCCGAGGTGATCGTCTCCGCTGAGGCGATCACCCCGCGCGTCCTTAATCCAGCGCGTTCCAGATTTCGGTCGCGTACTCGCGGATGGTCCGGTCCGAAGAGAACCAACCCATGCGCGCGGTGTTGAGCACCGCCGAGCGCCACCATTCTTTCGAATCGTGCCAGCGCGCTTCCACCTTGGCCTGCGCGTGCCAGTACGACTCGAAGTCCGCGCAGACGAAGAAGCGGTCGTAGTTGATCAACTGATCGATCAGCCCGGCATAGCGATACGGATCATCCGGCGAGAACACCCCGCCCCGAATCGCTTGCAGCACGTCATTCAAACGCCCGGACGCCGCGATGTCCTGATGGGCGTTGAACTCACCGGCATGCTTGCGCGCTTCGACTTCCTGCGCGGTCATGCCGAAGATGAACATGTGCTCCAGGCCGACCTGCTCGCTCATCTCCACGTTGGCGCCGTCGAGAGTGCCGATGGTAAGCGCACCGTTGAGGCCGAACTTCATGTTGCTGGTGCCGGAAGCTTCCAGACCTGCCGTGGAAATCTGCTCCGACAAATCCGCCGCCGGAATGATGCTTTCCGCCAGGCTGACGTTGTAGTTGGGCATGAACACCACTTTCAAACGGCCGCGCAGCGTCGGGTCATTGTTGACCGTGCGTGCGATGTCGTTGGTCAGCTTGATGATCAGCTTGGCCGAGTGATAACTGGCCGCCGCCTTGCCGCCGAAGATCTTCACCCGCGGCACCCAGTCGGTGCTCGGGTCGGCACGCATGGCCTGATACAGCGCCACAGTGTGGAACAGGTTCAGCAACTGACGCTTGTACTCGTGGATGCGTTTGACCTGCACGTCAAACATCGCCTCGGGGTTAACCGAGATGCCCATGCGTTCCTGAATGATGGAGGCCAGGGCTTGTTTGCTTTGCAGGCGCTGAGCAGCGAACTCCTTCTGGAAACGTGCGTCGTCGGCCAGCGGCTCCAGTTTCAGCAGTGCGGTCTCGTGGTTGTCGAGCACCTGCTCGCCCAGCTCGTTGACCAGCATGGACGTCAGTTGCGGGTTGGACTGGAACAGCCAGCGGCGGAAGGTGATGCCGTTGGTTTTATTGTTGATGCGATCCGGGTGCAGCTTGTGCAGATGGGCGAAAACGGTTTTTCGCATCAGCTGCGTGTGCAGCGCTGACACACCGTTCACGCTGTGCGAACCGAGGAATGCCAGGTTACCCATGCGCACGCGACGGCCGTTGTCTTCTTCGATCAGCGACACGGCGCGCAGCAGGTCGAACAGTGCGGGGTCGTCTTTGAAGTCCTGGCGAACCTTGTCGATGTGCTGAGCGTTGATCATGTAAATGATCTGCATGTGGCGCGGCAACATGCGCTCCATCAGGCCGACCGACCAGGTTTCCAGCGCTTCAGGCAGCAGCGTGTGGTTGGTGTACGCCAGGGTGCCCACGGTGATGCGCCAGGCCTCGTCCCACTCCACGTCGTGCAGGTCGATCAGAACGCGCATCAGCTCTGCCACAGCGATCGACGGGTGCGTGTCGTTCATCTGGATGGCCACGTGTTCCGGCAGGCTGCTGATGCTGTAGCCCATGTTCTTGTGACGGCGCAGCAAATCCTGCAGCGACGCCGAAACGAAGAAGAACTCCTGACGCAGGCGCAGTTCCTGGCCCGCTTCGGTGCTGTCGTTTGGATACAGCACACGGGAAATACTTTCTGCCCGCACCACTTCCGCCACCGCACCGACGTGGTCACCGGCGTTGAAGCGTTCCAGGTGCAGGTCTTCCACGGCGCGCGCACGCCACAGGCGCAGCGTGTTCACCGCTTTGCCGCGCCAGCCCACAACCGGGGTGTCGTACGCGATCGCGCGGACGGTTTCACCTGCGGTCCAGACCTGACGGGTTTCGCCCGAGGCATCCAGAACAGGTGCGCCGGCTGCATCAAGCAGGGGCTGGACGCTGCCGCCGAAGCCGATCTGGTAAATCACTTCAGGGCGTTCGAATTCCCACGGGTTACCGAAGTCCAGCCAGTTCTCGGTCTGCTCTTGCTGCCAGCCATCGACGATGGCCTGACGGAACAGGCCGTGCTCGTAACGAATGCCGTAACCATGACCCGCAATGCCGAGGGTCGACATGCTTTCCATGAAGCACGCGGCCAGACGACCGAGGCCGCCGTTGCCCAGTGCAGCGTCAGGTTCCAGCGAGCGAATCTGCTCCAGATCGACGTTCAGGCCCTTCAACGCTTCGCGCGCGGTTTCGAGAATGCCCAGGTTGCTCAGGCTGTCGAACATCAGACGGCCGATCAAGAACTCGAGGGATAGGTAATAGACGCGCTTCTTTTCCTGACGGTAGACGTAGCGCGTGTGGTTCATCCAGCGCTCGGCCATTTTGTCGCGCGTCGCCAGGGCGATTGCCATGAACCAGTCATGATCGAAGGCATGGTCGGGGTCTTTACCGACGGCATACTCGAGTTTGTTCAGCACAGCTTCTCGGAAGGCTGCCACTTCAGCGTCACGAACGTTGGGTTCCGGAGACATCGGGTACGACCTCAAGTTGGTTTGACGATTAAATGGGTGGGTTGACTGTAGGGCGTGTCATTGGTTATTTCCTCCCGATCGGATGAAAAATACGCGGTTGCACGACCCTCGGTTCGACTCGAACAAGCTACCTCGGTTCGCCGTCAATGCACACCGGCGGCGAATATCTGGCGCTTTCCCCCTGATCTGGAGACGGCTTGCATTGATCGTTCCACTCTGACGTTGATCTTGCTCATGCCTGCTTTCAGTGGGCTTATGCCGCGTGAAACAGGGGATCACAGTTGGCCAGAATGAGGCAGACATGTTCATTCGCCGATTCGGGTTTATGATGCCCCACGGCAGATACACCGCAGCCCCTGAACCGGACTTTTGGAGCACCTATGCAGACTTTGTACCCGCAGATCAAACCTTACGCCCGGCACGATCTGGCGGTGGAAGAGCCGCATGTGCTGTATGTCGATGAAAGCGGCTCGCCAGACGGCTTGCCCGTCATCTTCATCCACGGCGGGCCGGGTTCGGGATGCGACGCACAGAGCCGCCGCTACTTCGATCCGAACCTCTACCGCATCATCACGTTCGATCAGCGCGGTTGCGGCCGGTCCATTCCTCACGCCAGCCTGGAAAACAACACCACCTGGCATCTGGTCGACGACCTCGAACGCATTCGCACTCATCTGGGCATCGACAAATGGGTGGTGTTCGGTGGCTCGTGGGGTTCGACGCTTTCCCTGGCCTACGCGCAGAAGCACCCGGATCGGGTTCACGCACTGATTTTGCGCGGCATCTTTCTGAGCCGTCCCCAGGACATCAAGTGGTTTTATCAGGAGGGTGCGAGCCGGCTGTTCCCTGATTACTGGCAGGATTACATGGCGCCGATTCCGCCGGACGAGCGCCACGACGTGCTCGGCGCATTCCACAAACGCCTCACCGGCAGTGACCAGATCGCGCAGATGCACGCCGCTAAGGCATGGTCGACGTGGGAAGGGCGCACCGCCACGTTGCGTCCGAACCCGCAGGTGGTCGATCGCTTCACCGAGCCCCATCGCGCCCTGTCCATCGCGCGCATCGAATGCCACTACTTCACCAACGGCGCGTTCCTTGAAGAAAACCAGCTGATTCGCGACATGCCGAAGATCGCCCATCTGCCGGGCATCATCGTCCATGGCCGCTACGACATGATCTGCACGCTGGACAACGCCTGGGAGCTGCATCAGGCGTGGCCGAACAGTGAGCTGCAGGTCATCCGCGACGCCGGGCACTCGGCGTCCGAACCGGGGATCACCGATGCGCTGGTGCGCGCAGCGTCAGAAGTGGCGCGCCGTTTGCTGGATCTACCCCCGGAAGAAGCATAAATGAAAGCGTTGCTGCAGCGCGTTTCCCAGGCGCGCGTCGACGTCGCCGGCGAAACCATTGGCGCGATTGATCAAGGATTAATGGTCCTGATTGGCATCGAGCCTCAAGACACGCCGACCAGCGCCGACAAGATGTTGCACAAGCTGCTTAACTACCGGGTATTCAGTGACGCCGACGCAAGGATGAATCTTTCGTTAACCGACGTTAATGGCGGGTTGTTGCTGGTCTCTCAGTTCACACTGGCGGCGGATACCAAAAGCGGGATGCGGCCGAGCTTCTCAAAAGCCGCGCCTCCGGCACTCGGTGCCGAGCTGTTTGGCTACCTGGTGACGAAGGCCAGAACGTCTCACCCGACCGTGGAAACGGGCCAGTTTGGTGCAGATATGCAGGTGCATCTGGTCAACGATGGCCCCGTGACATTTTTGCTTGAGACCTGAATGGCCAGGTCTGTTTGATGACCCCGGATTTACGCGCTTTAAACGCAATAAATAGTTTGCGTCACCTGATGCGTTGTAACGCGAGCTACTGGATAATCGCGCGCTACAAGGACGGGCCAGGGCCCGTCAAATCGGTAAAACGCAGACTGGTCCGACACCGCTTGGGGAATCATTGGCCCCTTTTGGAGTCGGAACAATGCTCGCCAACCCGGCATTTGATAGCTGGCCGTTGGTTTCTTCATCTGTTTTCGGCGAGGGTTGCTCGTGATTGTTAGTCCATGTAATGCACCAAAGAACCCGGGTGGTCGCTTGCGTAGCGCACTGCTGGCAGGGTCGGCTTTGTTTTGTCTGTTCGGCGCCAGTCAGCTGTGGGCGTTCGATCTCGACGACGTGGCGACAAAGGCCAAAGATCTGGCCGGACAGAAATTCACCGCGCCGAAGAGCAATCTTCCGGCCGAATTCCGCGACATGAAGTTCGCGGACTATCAAAAGATCCGCTTCCTGCAAGACAAAGCCGAATGGGCCAATGACAAGACTCCGTTCAAGGTGTCTTTCTACCACCAGGGCATGCACTTCGACACCCCGGTCAAGATCAACGAAGTCACCGCCAACTCCGTCAACGAGATCAAGTACGACCCGAGTCGTTTCGATTTCGGCGACGTGAAGTTCGATCCGAAGTCGACCGAGAACCTGGGCTATGCCGGTTTCCGCGTGACTTACCCGATCAACAAAGACGACAAGCAAGACGAAATCATGACCATGCTGGGCGCGAGCTACTTCCGCGTCATCGGTAAAGGTCAGGTTTATGGTCTGTCTGCGCGCGGGATGGCGATCGACACGGCCATGCCGTCGGGTGAAGAATTCCCTCGCTTCACCGAATTCTGGATCGAGAAGCCGAACCCGGATGACAACCATCTGGTCATCTTCGCCCTGCTCGACTCCCCTCGCGCCACTGGCGCGTACAAGCTGACCCTGCGTCCGGGCACCAACACACTGGTTGATGTCCAGTCGCGCATGTACCTGCGTGACAAGGTCGGCAAACTGGGCGTTGCGCCGCTGACCAGCATGTACCTGTTCGGTGCCAATCAGCCGTCGAAAGTCCTCAACTATCGTCGCGAGCTGCACGACTCCAGCGGTCTGTCGATTCAGGCCGCCAATGGCGAGTGGATCTGGCGGCCGCTGAACAACCCTAAACACCTTTCGGTCAGCAGCTTCTCTGTGGAGAACCCGCGCGGTTTCGGTCTGCTGCAACGTGGCCGCAACTTCAGCCACTACGAAGATCTGGATGACCGCTACGACAAACGTCCAAGCGCCTGGATCGAGCCGAAGGGCGACTGGGGCAAGGGCACTGTTGATCTGGTAGAGATCCCGACTGCCGATGAAACCAACGACAACATCGTTGCGTTCTGGAAGCCGGAAACCCAGCCAGAGCCGGGTCAGGCGATCGACTTCAACTATCGTCTGCACTGGACCATGGATGAAGATGCCATTCACTCGCCAGATCTGGGCTGGGTCAAGCAGACCCTGCGCTCCACTGGTGACGTGAAGCAGTCCAACCTGATTCGTCAACCGGACGGCAGCGTTGCCTACCTGGTCGATTTTGTCGGCCCGACCCTCGCCAAGCTGGGCGAAGATCCGTCGATCCGCAGTCAGGTCATCACCGACGACAACACTGATCTGGTCGAGAACAACCTGCGCTACAACCCGGTGACCAAAGGCTGGCGTCTGACGCTGCGCCTGAAGGTCAAGGATCCGGGCAAGGCGGTTGAGATGCGTGCTTATCTGCTGCGCGAAACCCCTGCTGAGCCAGGCAAAGAGCCTGCGGTGATCACAGCTGACAAGTCCGACAAGAAGCCGGCCGCCAAAGCTGATTCCAAGCCTGCTGTTGCCGCTGCCCCAGTCGTTGCTGCGCCGAAGGACGAGAAAGCTGAAATCGTTAAAACCGACGCTTTGAAGGCGGGTGATGCGAAGGAAGCCAAAGGCCCGAAAGCCGACAGCAAAGACGCCGCCAAGTCTGCCGACGCCACCAAAGTAGCGGAAGCCAAGTCGGACGAGGCCTCCAAGCCCGAAGCCGCTCTGGGCGACGCTGCCAAGGCCAACAAAGGCGTGAAAGATACCCCGCAGCCAGCGGTAGAGGCTGCATCCACCCAACAGGGGCCGGCCATGATTCAACAAGTCCTGACCGAAACCTGGAGCTACCAGTTGCCAGCCGATGAGTAATTCACACGCGGTGCCAGAGCCTTTGAATGAGTCTCTCAGCGAGTACCTGGCGCACTTGCCGATGACCGATGCGCAGCGGGCAGAACTTGCCAACTGCACCTCGTTCGCTGAGTTGCACGAACGCCTTTCGGCGCAGACCGTCGCTGATTCTGCCGAGGCCTCCCAGGCTTCGGTGGGTCGTCGCCTCACCCTGACGACCGCTGATGAACTGCGCGAAGCCGAGATGCTGAGTGTCGACGCCAGCGGGCGCGTGGTCCTGAAAGCTACGCCGCCGATTCGTCGGACCAAAGTCGTGCCGGAGCCGTGGCGGACCAACATCCTGCACCGCGGCTGGCGCCGGTTGACCGGGAAATCCAACCCGCCGCCGCCAAAGGACGATTTGCCACGGGATCTGCCGAAAGCGCGCTGGCGCACCGTCGGTTCGATCCGTCGCTACATTTTGCTGATCCTCATGCTGGGCCAGACCATCGTCGCCGGCTTCTACATGAAAGGCATCCTGCCGTACCAGGGCTGGTCGCTGGTTTCGTTTGACGAAATCAGTCATCAGACCCTGTGGCAGACCGCGGTTCAGGTCATGCCGTACGCGTTGCAGACCAGCATTCTGTTGCTGTTCGGCATTCTGTTCTGCTGGGTATCAGCGGGTTTCTGGACCGCGCTGATGGGCTTCCTCGAACTGCTCACTGGCCACGACAAGTACCGTATTTCCGGTGCCAGTGCGGGCAATGAGCCGATCGAAGCCGGTGCGCGCACTGCGCTGGTCATGCCGATCTGCAACGAAGACGTGCCTCGTGTATTCGCGGGTCTGCGGGCGACGTTCGAATCGGTTAAAGCCACGGGCGATCTGGATCGTTTCGACTTCTTCATTCTCAGCGACTCCAACGAAACCGACATCTGCGTGGCCGAGCAACAAGCCTGGCTGGACGTGTGCCGTGAGACCGGCGGTTTCGGCAAGATCTTCTATCGTCGTCGCCGCCGTCGCGTTAAGCGCAAGAGCGGTAACCTCGATGACTTCTGCCGTCGTTGGGGCGGTGAATACCGCTACATGGTCGTGCTTGACGCTGACTCGGTCATGAGTGGCGACTGCCTGACCAGCCTCGTGCGCCTGATGGAAGCGACGCCGGACGCCGGTATCATCCAGACCGCGCCACGTGCTTCGGGCATGGATACGCTGTATGCCCGCATGCAGCAGTTCGCGACTCGCGTATACGGCCCGCTGTTCACGGCCGGCCTGCACTTCTGGCAGCTGGGTGAATCCCACTACTGGGGTCACAACGCGATCATCCGCATGAAGCCATTCATCGAGCATTGCGCCCTGGCGCCGCTGCCCGGGAAGGGCGCCTTCGCCGGTGCAATTTTGTCCCACGACTTCGTCGAAGCTGCGCTGATGCGCCGTGCCGGCTGGGGCGTGTGGATTGCCTACGACCTGCCGGGCAGTTACGAAGAGCTGCCGCCGAACCTGCTGGATGAGCTCAAGCGTGACCGTCGCTGGTGCCACGGTAACCTGATGAACTTCCGCCTGTTCCTGGTGAAAGGCATGCACCCGGTACACCGTGCGGTGTTCCTGACCGGCGTGATGTCCTATCTGTCGGCGCCGTTGTGGTTCTTCTTCCTGGTGTTGTCCACTGCGTTGCTGGCGGTGAACACGCTGATGGAGCCGACCTACTTCATGGAGCCGCGTCAGCTGTATCCGTTGTGGCCACAGTGGCACCCGGAAAAAGCCGTCGCCTTGTTCTCGACGACCGTCGTGCTGTTGTTCCTGCCGAAACTGCTCAGCGTCATTCTGATCTGGGCCAAGGGCGCGACCGGCTTTGGTGGTCGCATCAAGGTTACGATGTCGATGCTGCTGGAGATGCTGTTCTCCATGCTGCTGGCGCCGGTGCGCATGATCTTCCACACCCGCTTTGTACTGGCCGCTTTCCTGGGCTGGGCAGCGACCTGGAACTCACCGCAGCGTGATGATGACTCGACGCCATGGAGCGAAGCGGTCAAGCGTCACGGCCCGCAGACGCTGCTGGGCTTTTGCTGGGCGCTGCTGGTGGCTTGGCTGAACCCGAGCTTTCTGTGGTGGCTGGTGCCGATCGTGGGTTCGTTGATGCTGTCGATCCCGGTGTCGGTGATTTCCAGCCGCACGAACCTGGGTTTGAAGGCGCGCGACACCAAGCTCTTCCTGATCCCGGAAGAGCACACGCCCCCGCAAGAGCTGGTGTCCACAGACAAGTACACCCACGAGAACCGCTGGCACGCGCTGAACGACGGCTTTGTTCGGGCCGTGGTTGATCCGCAGCAGAACGCTTTGGCCTGTGCGCTGGCGACCTCTCGCCATCGCGAAGCCGAGCCGATCGAGTGGATGCGTGTCGAGCGTGTGCGTCATGCGATCAAGGGTGGCCCTGAACTCCTGAACAACCATGAGCGCCTGCAATTGCTGAGCGATCCGGTTGCACTGGCTCGGTTGCACGAACTGGTCTGGAGCGAAGGCAATTCTGCGTGGCTCAATGCCTGGCGCGCCTCGGTCGAAGCCGATCCTCATGCGCCGCTGCTGCCTCTGCAGCCAGCGACCCATGTGAACGACGCGACCCTCGTCAACGCCTGATCCACCCGCTAAACAAAACGCCGCCGAAGAGCCAATCTTCGGCGGCGTTTTTGTTTGGGGATCGGTGTAGGCGCTTCCCCGTTTCGCCTCAACTCACCCGAAACTTCCCGACCATCTCCTGCAACTGCACCCCCAGCCGCGCCAGTTCAATGCTCGACGCGGCCGTCTCTTCGCTGGACGCGGCGGTTTGCTCGGACACATCCCGCACGTTCAGCACGCTGCGGTTGATCTGCTCCGCCACGCTGCTCTGCTCCTCGCCCGCGGCAGCGATCTGCTGGTTCATCGTCTGAATCGTCGACACCGTGCGTGTGATGTGTCCCAGGGCATCGCCGGCCTGACGACTCAGCTCGACGCTGCTGTCGGTCAGGGTCCGGCTGGCATCAAGGGTCATCACCACCTGCTGGGTGCCGCTTTGCAGCGCCGCGATGAGTACTTCGATTTCTTCGGTGGATTCCTGAGTGCGCTGCGCCAGGCCGCGAACCTCATCGGCCACCACCGCAAACCCGCGTCCCGCTTCGCCTGCACGGGCGGCCTCGATGGCGGCGTTCAGTGCGAGCAGATTGGTCTGCTGCGACACTGACTTGATCACGTCGAGCACCCCGCCGATCTTGTCGCTTTCCAGTTTCAGCTTGCCCATGGCTTGGGTTGAGTAGTTGACCTCCAGCGCCAGGCGCTCGATCTGCGCGATAGCGTCGTTGACCACCTTGTCGCCGTCCCGCGCCTGCTGATCAGCGTGCCGCGCGGCTTCACTCGCTTCTTCGGCATTGCGGGCCACTTCCATCACGGTCGAGGTCATCTGGTTCATCGCCGTGGCGACGCAGTCCGTTTCGTCTTTCTGGCTGGTGACGCCCACGCTGGTCTGCGCAGTGACGGCCGACAGCTGCTCTGCCGCGCTGGCAATCTGGGTCACGCCGTCGCTGATGCCGCTGATGAGTTGCCGCAGGCTCAGGGTCATGTCCTGCATGCTGCGCTGGAGCATGCCCATTTCGTCGTGACGGCCGATTTCCAGGTCCTGACTCAGATCACCCTTGGCGATGCGCGCAGCGGCGCTCAAGGTCAGCCGTAGCGGCGCGATGATCTGCTGGGTGATCAGCCAGGCGGCCAGCAGGCCAAGCAGCATCGCCAACCCGGCCACGCCACTGAGCGTCTGCCGCGACTGAGTGGCTTCGGCATCACGCCGCTGGCCTTGCAGCGCAGTGATCTCCCCGGTTGACGTCAGCAGATTCTCGCTGAGCGCCTCCATGGACTCCTGCGCCGCTTCAACCTTGACCTGGAGGTCCTTGAACTGGCCCATGTGCTCGCGGTACTTGAGCAGCGTCTTACGGGCGTTGAGCAATTCACTGATATTGCCATCGGCCTGGTCGGTGGCAATTTGTTCGACTTCCTTCAGCGCTTCGTCGATGGCGGTAATGGCGGCGACCTCGTAGGACTCCTTACCGCTGAACACGTACGCCTGGACTTCGTAACGGGCGTTCTGCACCTGGCCGCGCAACTGCTGGATGTTGGTGAACTCCCCCAGCCGCTCGCTGCTGTCCTGCTCCTGACTCACGGCCTTCAAGACTTCGCTTTCCACCTGGCCAATGGACGTGATCGCCTCTTCAGACAGAACGGCCAGTTGCGCGCGGGAATCTGCCCGCGCACTCAACAGCTTGGCCAGATCGGCGAAGGTGGCTTCGAGGGCTCGTACGGTGTCGCTCTGCCCGTTGAGTAACGTGAGGATGTCGGCCGGTGGGGCGTCGTCACGCAGGAACACCAGATGCGCTTCGATCTCATTGATGCGGGCAACGACGCGCGAGGCGCTGTCAGCGGTGTTTTCGACCCGAAAGACAATGCGCTCGGCGCGCAGGTCCTTGGTCATCGCGTTGAGCTGGGCGATGGAGGTCAATGACTCCGAGCGCTCGATCATGGTGTCGAGCCCATGCCAGCCGGTCAGCGTGATGGCCAGGGTCAGAAGCAGAACCAGGCCGAAGCCCAGCGAGAGTTTGAGTTTGACGCTGGTGTTGGCCAGCGTCCGGTTGATGCCTTGCAGCATGATGCGTCTCCTGCGGATGAGCGATAAACGCGCATCGGCAGGGCAAGCGGAGGCGTGACCTGATCAGGTCGTAGGAGATTTCCGAGGAGCGGGAAGGGGTGACGCGTGTCACAGATTCCACCCCTGATCGGAGGTTTTGCGGCAGGTGCGTTACTGATACAAGTGCGGGGCAGGCCACTGAATCAGACCCGGAAGCGACCCACCAGCGCTTGCAGATGGCTGCCCAGTCGCGCCAGTTCGACGCTCGATGCGGCAGTTTCCTCGCTCGCGGCCGAGGTCTGTTCCGATACATCGCGCACGTTGAGCACACTGCGGTTGATCTCTTCGGCGGTGGCGCTTTGCTCCTCGGCCGCGGCAGCGATTTGCTGGTTCATGGATTGAATCGCAGACACGGTGCGGGTGATGCTTTCCAACGAGCTGCCAGCACGTCGGGTCAGCTCTACGCTGCTGACAGTGAGCTCGCGGCTGTTGTCCATGATCGTCGCCACCTGCCGCGTGCCGTTCTGCAGGCCGGAAATAAGTTCCTCGATCTCTTCAGTGGATTTCTGCGTGCGCTGCGCCAGGCTGCGCACTTCGTCCGCCACCACGGCAAATCCGCGACCAGCCTCGCCCGCCCGCGCAGCCTCGATAGCGGCGTTCAGGGCGAGGAGGTTGGTTTGCTGTGCGACGGACTTGATCACGTCGAGGACGCTGCCGATCTTGTCGCTCTCGCGCTTGAGCTGGGCCATGGCCTCGGTGGAGTGACCGACTTCGGTGGCGAGAAGCTCGATCTGGGCGATGGCCTCGTTGACCACCTTGTCGCCTTCGCGCGCCTGGAGGTCGGCAGCTACGGCGGCCTCGGACGCTTCTTCGGCGTTACGGGCGACTTCCTGCACCGTGGCGGTCATCTCGTGCATCGCGGTCGCTACCTGGTCAGTCTCGACCTTCTGGCTGTTGACGCCGGCGCTGGTCTGTTCGGTGACCGCCGACAGTTCTTCGGCAGCGCTGGCGATCTGCGTCACACCTTCGCCGATGCCGCTGATCAACTGACGAAGCTCCACGGTCATGCGCTGGATGCTGCCCTGCAACTGACCCAGCTCATCGCGGCGGTCGACGCTCAAGTTGTGGGTCAGATCACCGGACGCCACGCGCTCGACCGCCACGAGTGTCTGGCCCAGTGGCACCGTGATTTGTCGTGTGATGATCCAGGCGGCGAGAGCACCGAGGATCAGGGCCACTATCGTAGCGATGCCAAGCGTCGATTGGGCCTGACGAGTGTCTGCATCACGCTTGGCGTTTTGCGAACTGTTCAATTGTTCGCTGTTGTCCAGCAGCTGCTGGCCCAGCTCGGTCATTTTGGCCAGTGCCTGAACGCTGACCAGTTGTGCGTCACGGTACTGGCCGACAGCGTCGCGGTAGCCTTTGAGCGCCAGGTTGGCCTTTTGCAGCTGCGGGATGTATTGGGAGGAAACGTCCCCGGCCAGCGTGTTCACTCCGACGATGGCTTCGTCGATGGCGGCGGTGGCGTTCTTCTCGAAATCCGCTTTGCCGCTGAAGGTGTAACCGCGCACCTGGAAGCGTGCCTGCTGAATCTGTTTGCTGACATCCACCGCGCTGTTGAATTGCAGGATGTTGTCGTGCTGGATCAACGCTTCTTCAATCTTTTTGACGACATCTACGGCTGCATCGGCCGTAGTTCCCAGATTGGTTCGGCTCGCTTCGCGGGTCTGGATGGCTTTGGTCATGTCGCCAAAGGCGCGGCGGTATTCGCCCGCGGCCTGAGCCTGAGCGTCCATCAGTTTGAGATCGCCGACACCTTTGACCATGCTCTGCGCGGTTTTCAGGTCGGCGTCGAGATTGTCCAGCGCGGTCATGACAGCCGTCGCGGCTTCAGCGGTGTATTGGGTTTCATACACCATGCGTGCCGTGCGCAGATCCATCGTCCGCTCACTGATCTGCGAGATCATCCCCAGCTTGTCGCCGCGCTCGATCAACGCCTTCACGCTAGACCACCCCGTCGCCGTGATGAGCAGCGTCAGCAATAGCACCAGGCCGAAACCGATACCCAGTTTGAGGCTGACGCTCATATTTCCAAGGCGTTGGGTAAACCAGCGAGACATGATGATTCCTGCGAATTGTAGTTATGGACGCCTGTACATCGGCCGCTGCGTGACGAACTGAAGCGTGGGGTGATGAAGAGGGCGTGGGGGTGTTGGATGGAAAATTCCCCATCGCTCTGACACCGCGTAATTCAGCCAGCCAACACTGCCCATGTGGGACTGAGCTTGCTCAGGAAGAGGCCGGGACAGTCAGCAACGTTGTCGGGTGACTGACAGTGAGCCTTCGCGAGCAAGCTCGCTCCCACGGGTTATCAGTCGGCGGGGAGATCGGTGTCGCCATGTGCTCTGAGCGCGGGTCTGTGTTTTGACACCGCGCTGTCGAGCAGCAAACACAGGACTTGTGGGAGTGAGCTTGCTCACGAAGACTGCATTTCAAGCGCCGGATATTTAGCGGATGTATCGGCGTCTTCGCGAGCAAGCTCCTCCCACGGGTTCTTCGTCGGCGGGGAGATCGGTGTCGCCATGTGCTCTGAGCGCGGGTCTGTGTTTTGACACCGCGCTGTCGAGCAGCAAACACAGGACTTGTGGGAGTGAGCTTGCTCACGAAGACTGCATTTCAAGCGCCGGATATTTAGCGGATGTATCGGC
>NZ_JASCOY010000239.1:0-321 GCF_029960075.1 Pseudomonas sp. PS02290 | reverse complement strand
GCATCATGGGGCGATTGAGTGGCTTGGCGTCAGCGTACTTCAAGTACGACTCAGTGTTGGTCGTGGTCTGCCCCACTGGGTACACAGCAATCACACTCTTGGGCGAGGTCAAGCCCTGATCGCGTGCTGCCACAGCAGTGGCGAGCGCCAGATTGCCGCCGGCGCTTTCGCCGGCCAACGCTAGGCGTTTAGGGTCTCCGCCAATGCTAGCAGCGTTGGTAGTGAGCCAGCGGTAGGCAGCAACAGCGTCTAGATGGGCTGCCGGGAATTTATATTCAGGCGCGCGACGGTAGTCCACTGACACCACGATAGCATTGGCCT
>NZ_JASCOY010000238.1:0-321 GCF_029960075.1 Pseudomonas sp. PS02290 | reverse complement strand
GCATCATGGGGCGATTGAGTGGCTTGGCGTCAGCGTACTTCAAGTACGACTCAGTGTTGGTCGTGGTCTGCCCCACTGGGTACACAGCAATCACACTCTTGGGCGAGGTCAAGCCCTGATCGCGTGCAGCCACAGCAGTGGCGAGCGCCAGATTGCCGCCGGCGCTTTCGCCGGCCAACGCTAGGCGTTTAGGATCTCCGCCAATGCTAGCAGCGTTGGTAGTGAGCCAGCGGTAGGCAGCAACAGCGTCTAGATGGGCTGCCGGGAATTTATATTCAGGCGCGCGACGGTAGTCCACTGACACCACGATAGCATTGGCCT
>NZ_JASCOY010000237.1:0-339 GCF_029960075.1 Pseudomonas sp. PS02290 | reverse complement strand
TGATGCTGGTGGTTTTCGAGTTCTTTGTCGTACCCGTCTGAACCAGGCTGTAGCGCACCACCGCCGAGCCGCCTGCGATGGCTTTCAGGTCGGCGTTTGGAATGACGAAGGTGGCGCGATCAAAGCCGGGGTCGATGACCGTGATGGGCAGCAATGTCAGTTCGATGATAGTCGTCGGCGTTTTGCCAACCCATTTGAGGGTGACCGTATAAGACGTGCCGTCCCCGACAAAAGCGGGGATGAGCACATGACCGTCGCTCTCGCCCAGCGCTTCGAGGTCCAGCACCATGGTGGTTTGATTGGCCTCCTGCACGCGAGGTGCCGCCAGCGCGTTGGGAT
>NZ_JASCOY010000236.1:0-339 GCF_029960075.1 Pseudomonas sp. PS02290 | reverse complement strand
TGATGCTGGTGGTTTTCGAGTTCTTTGTCGTACCCGTCTGAACCAGGCTGTAGCGCACCACCGCCGAGCCGCCTGCGATGGCTTTCAGGTCGGCGTTTGGAATGACGAAGGTGGCGCGATCAAAGCCAGGGTCGATGACCCTGATCGGCAGCAATGTCAGTTCGATGATAGTCGTCGGCGTTTTGCCAACCCATTCGAGGGTGACCGTA
This sequence comes from Pseudomonas sp. PS02290, assembly GCF_029960075.1. Taxonomy (NCBI): domain Bacteria; kingdom Pseudomonadati; phylum Pseudomonadota; class Gammaproteobacteria; order Pseudomonadales; family Pseudomonadaceae; genus Pseudomonas; species Pseudomonas sp. PS02290. Next base: position 130 of record NZ_JASCOY010000236.1, on the reverse strand, counting down.
TAGGACGTGCCGTCCCCGACAAAAGCGGGGATGAGCACATGACCGTCGCTCTCGCCCAGCGCTTCGAGGTCCAGCACCATGGTGGTTTGATTGGCCTCCTGCACGCGAGGTGCCGCCAGCGCGTTGGGAT
>NZ_JASCOY010000235.1:0-343 GCF_029960075.1 Pseudomonas sp. PS02290 | reverse complement strand
CCTTTGAAACCGTCGTAGCTTGGGCGCCCGGACTGCTGATCTCATACCCTTGCCAACCGGGCAGGTCCAGATTGCTGGAGCCTTCGAGTCGCATCCACATCTTTTGCCCGACCGCGATAAATGGCCAGGCATCCACGGTGATATTGGCGTCGCCTTGCAGTGCCCCGACGTCCAGGGAGCCGCCTGTCGCCTGCGTAATTTGCGGAGTGGTCAACCTGTCCGCTGGGATTAACCCAACCGTCAATTTCAAAATGTCGGAGTCATATGGCTTGCCATCTCGTTCAACTTGGTAGCTGACATCAATCGTCTTGCCGAGAACCGCTCCAATCATCGTCGCCGGAAC
>NZ_JASCOY010000234.1:0-343 GCF_029960075.1 Pseudomonas sp. PS02290 | reverse complement strand
CCTTTGAAACCGTCGTAGCTTGGGCGCCCGGACTGCTGATCTCATACCCTTGCCAACCGGGCAGGTCCAGATTGCTGGAGCCTTCGAGTCGCATCCACATCTTTTGCCCGACCGCGATAAATGGCCACGCATCCACGGTGATATTGGCGTCGCCTTGTAGCGCCCCGACATCCAGGGAGCTGCCTGTCGCCTGTGTAATTTGCGGAGTGGTCAACTTGTCCGCTGGGATTAACCCAACCGTCAATTTCAAAATGTCGGAGTCATATGGCTTGCCATCTCGTTCAACTTGGTAGCTGACATCAATCGTCTTGCCGAGAACCGCTCCAATCATCGTCGCCGGAAC
>NZ_JASCOY010000233.1:0-350 GCF_029960075.1 Pseudomonas sp. PS02290 | reverse complement strand
TCGGTATCGGGATCGAGCCCGCCGGGCACCGTGCGATTGACGTTGACCGTGCGGATGGCCGATTTTTGCAGATTTTCGGCCTCGTGATCGTACAGCGTGTAAAAGACCTCGCCTTGCGGGGCCTTGATCACGCCCACCCCAACGCTGAAACTCAGCCAGCCCCTGTCGATGGTAGCCTGATCCAGGTCGTAGGTCTGGACGGGCTCCGCATCATCATCCCAGAACAGCTCGATGGTATCGCCCACGCGCGTCACGTCGGGCAGCTTGGCGGTCAGCATGACCGGACGCGTGGGGTCGGACAGTTGCAGATAACCCAGACCGCGGCGCGGGTTGTCTGGGGTGTCATCGAA
>NZ_JASCOY010000232.1:0-363 GCF_029960075.1 Pseudomonas sp. PS02290 | reverse complement strand
GTTCCTTCACTCCGGTCTCGCTCCGTGGGCCCGCCGCCATCCGCCATCCATGGCGGGGGCGGCTCTCGCGGCATCCATGCCGCTCGGCCCACTCCGCGAAACCTGCGTTCAGCCTGCACCCAAGTCGCGATTGGCGGTGGCTGGACTTTTTGCGTAGGAAGATCAAAAGCAGATCAAAAGCTTCCCGGCTGAAGCCGGTCCTACAGGACACCGCGTGCATTCAGGAGGAATGGCTTTAGCCGGGAAAGCGTCAGTGGGAACGATCGGATAATCGATGGTGAATGAACCGGCCCCTTCCCGGCTAAAGCCGGTCCCACTAACAGACCGCACAGACCGCACGCCTCTGTGGGACCGGCTTTAGCC
>NZ_JASCOY010000231.1:0-369 GCF_029960075.1 Pseudomonas sp. PS02290 | reverse complement strand
CAGGAAATACAGCGACTCAAAACCTTGCTCAGGCAAAAGGATCGGGATATCGAAATCCTAAAAAAGGCCAGTGCTCTCCTGCTTTCGGACTCCAAAGATCATTCGAACTGATCAGCGAGCTGGGCAAGCACTATGGCGTTTACGATTGTTGCCGCGCGTTGGGAGTTAACCGCAGCAGTTTTTACGCCTGGCGCCAGCGCCAGGGCTTCGTCAACAGCAGCCGTGCAAGGCTTAGGGCTTTGCTGGTCAGGCTTCACAAGGAGTCGAGGGGATCAGCGGGGGCAAGAACGCTGTCCAGTGATCTTCGCAGCGAAGGGCATCAGGTTGGCCGATACATGGCCCGCACGCTCATGCGTGAATCCGGGGTCG
>NZ_JASCOY010000230.1:0-377 GCF_029960075.1 Pseudomonas sp. PS02290 | reverse complement strand
TCACACCGGCCTCTTCCCGGCTAAAGCCGGTCCTACGATGACACCGCATTCGTCCAGCTGCACCGCGTGGTCTAAATGTAGGACCGGCTTCAGCCGGGAAGGCGTCGGTCGTCACGCCGCAAAATTGATGGTGCTCACACCGGCCTCTTCCCGGCTAAAGCCGGTCCTACGATGAGACCGCATTCATCCAGCTGAACCGCGTGTTCTAAATGTGGGACCGGCTTCAGCCGGGAAAGCGTCGGTCGTCACACCGCAAAATTGTTGGTGCTCACACCGGCCTCTTCCCGGCTAAAGCCGGTCCTACGATGACACCGCATTCGTCCAGCTGCACCGCGTGGTCTAAATGTAGGACCGGCTTCAGCCGGGAAGGCGTCGGT
>NZ_JASCOY010000022.1:0-70379 GCF_029960075.1 Pseudomonas sp. PS02290 | reverse complement strand
AGCTCACTCCTACAGGGCGATGCGGTCATTGTAGGAGTGAGCTTGCTCGCGATAGGGCCGGTCCAGTCACTGATGAATTTGAAACGATATCGGCTATCTCAGCCGTCATCCAAACATCAAAACAGGTAACCCGACATGGAACAAAACACAACAAACACCATGCAAGCCGTCGTCTGCCATGCGCCGAAAGACTACCGTCTGGAGCAGATCAGCAAGCCCGTTGCGCGGGCCAATGAACTGGTGATTCGCATCGGTGCCTGCGGGATCTGCGCCAGTGACTGCAAATGCCATTCAGGGGCGGCGATGTTCTGGGGCGGCGAGAGCCCGTGGGTCAAGGCCCCCGTGGTGCCGGGCCACGAGTTCTTCGGCTACGTCGATTCGGTGGGCGAGGGCGCTGAAGAGCACTTCGGCGTAAAGGTGGGTGACAAGGTCATCGCCGAGCAGATCGTCCCTTGCGAGAAGTGCAAGTTCTGCAAGTCCGGCAAGTACTGGATGTGCGAAGTGCACAACATCTTCGGCTTCCAGAAAGACGTCGCCGAAGGCGGCATGGCGCAGTACATGCGCATCCCGAAGACCGCGATCGTGCATCACATCCCCGAGTCGGTTTCGCTGGAGGATTCGGCGTTGATCGAGCCGATGGCCTGCTCGATTCACACCGTCAACCGCGGTGATGTTCAGCTCGACGACGTGCTGGTGATCGCCGGCGCCGGCACGCTGGGCCTGTGCATGGTGCAAGTGGCTGCGCTGAAAACGCCGAAGAAACTGGTGGTCATCGACATGGTCGACGAGCGCCTGGAACTGGCGAAAAAATTCGGCGCCGACGTGGTGATCAACCCGAGCCGCGACAACGCGAAAGAGATCATCAACGGCCTCACCGACGGCTACGGCTGCGACGTTTACATCGAGACAACGGGTGTGCCGATCGGCGTTACCCAAGGCCTTGATCTGATCCGCAAGCTGGGCCGCTTCGTGGAGTTCAGCGTGTTCGGCGCCGAGACCAGCGCTGACTGGTCGATCATCGGCGATCGCAAGGAACTCGACGTGCGCGGCGCTCACTTGGGCCCGTATTGCTACCCGATCGCCATCGACCTGTTCGAGCGCGGGTTGGTGACGTCAAAAGGCATCGTCACCCACGACTTCGGTCTGGACGACTACGCCGAAGCGTTTGCCCTGGCGGACTCGACCAAGTCGATCAAGGTGCTGCTCAAGCCCGTTAACTGACGCAACTCTTTCTGTAGAAGCAATCGCAGGTCGCGATGCGGTTTTATCTGATAAATCGCTTTCGCGACCGTCGTCACCTCCGATTGCTCCTACAGGGGACCGTGGCACGCCTCAAGTAAACCAATAACAAGAGAGCGCACCCAGATGGATTACGTCATTGGTGTCGACATCGGCACCCAGAGCACCAAGGCATTGCTGGTCGATGCCCAGGGCCAGATCATCGCGCAGCACAGCCACAGTTATAAGGTCGACACACCCAAACCGCGCTGGGCCGAGCAATGGCCGCAGGTCTGGCTCGACGCCGTGGAAATCTGCGTCGCCGCCTGCATGCGCAAAAGCGCGTTGCCGAGGGACAGCGTCAAAGCCCTGTGTGTCAGCAGCCTGTATGGCGGCTCCGGCATCGCGGTCGATGCACAGATCAAACCGTTGTACCCGTGCCTGATCTGGATGGACCGCCGCGCCGAGGCACAGGTCGAGTGGGTCAACCGGCACGTCGACCTCGAACGGCTGTATGCGATCACTGGCAACTCGGTGGACAGCTATTACGGCTTCACCAAAATGCTCTGGCTCAAAGACAAACAGCCGCAGGTCTGGGCCGACACGCGCTACCTGCTGCCGCCCAACAGCTACATCAATTACTGCATGACCGGCGAGGTCGCGGTGGACCACAGCTCTGCCGGCAACATCGGTGGTGTTTACGACGTTAAGGCCCGGGGCTGGTCGGCAGAGATGCTCGACGCGTTGGGCATCCCGGCGTCGATGATGCCCGAGCGTCTGCTTCATTCCGGTGATGTGGTCGGCGGCTTGTTGCCCGAATGGGCTGATCGGCTGGGGCTTACCCCTGGCATCCCGCTGCTCGGTGGTGGCGTCGATGCCGCCATGGCGACCTTCGCCGCGGGCGTTACTCAGGCCGGCAATCACGTGGCGATGATCGGCACCAGCATGTGCTGGGGCTACCTCAATCAGCAGGTCGATGCCCGCCACGGTCTGGTCAGTTTTCCCCACGTCTTCAACGGCGCCAAAGACCTCTACATCTTCGGCGGCGCGATCACCGCCGGCGCCTCGGTCAGTTGGTTTCGCGAGCAGTTCTGTCAGGCTGAAGAGCAGCAAGGCAGGGAGAGCGGCGAAGACAGCCACGTCATTCTCGAACGTGCGGCGATGAAGATTCCGGCCGGCAGCGACGGCGTACTGTTCCAGCCGTATCTGATGGGCGAGCGCAGCCCCGTGTGGGACGCTAAAGCCAGCGGCAGTTTTGTCGGCCTGAGCCTTTATCACAGCCGAATCCATCTGTACCGCGCGGTGCTCGAAGGCGTCACGTTCGCGCTTCGGCACAACATCGAAGCGGGCACCAAAGGCGCGCAGTCCCTGGACCCTCGGCTGATCGTGGTCGGCGGTGCCAGCCACTCGGATCTGTGGATGCAAATCATCGCCGACGTCACCAACTTTCCGGTCTACACCATCGTGCAGGAGGTCGAGGCGGCGCTCGGTGCAGCCTTGCTGGCGGCCCACGCGGTAGGGTTGGTGGATGAGGCGCAGGTCCACAAAGGCTGGGTCCAACTGGAGCGCCGGGCCGAGCCTCAGGCCGAGAACGTCGCGCTGTATTCACGACTGTTCGCCGATTACGTGGCGCTGTACCCGGCGCTGAAACCGATCATGCATCGCTTGCAGGGAGCGTGACTGTGAACACGGTTCAATTTGATTTCGCCGGCCAGCGCATTCTGGTCACCGGCGCCAGCAGCGGCATCGGCTGGGAGGTTGTACAGCAACTGCTGAACAGTGGCGCCGAGGTCTATGCCCTGGGCCGCGATGCAGCGGCTCTGGAAAAACTGGCAGGACAAGGCTGTCAGGTCTTGCGCGTGGACGTGGCCGATCAGCCGTCATTGGCCGCAGTGCTGGCGGACTTGCCAGTGATGCACGGCCTAGTCAATTGCGCGGGGATTTCCATACTGGAAGCCGCGACCGATGTCAGCGCTGCGGCGTTCGATCAGGTCATGGCGGTCAATGTGCGCGCAGGGGCGATGATCGCGGGAGCAGTGGCGAAGAAAATGATCTCCGAAGGCGTGGCGGGGAGCATCGTCAACGTGTCCAGCCAGGCTTCGTTGGTGGCGCTGGACGACCACTTGAGCTACTGCGCGTCAAAGGGCGCGATGGATGCCATGACCCGTGTGCAGTGTGGTGAATGGGGCCGGTACGGGATTCGCGTCAACAGCGTGAACCCCACCGTGACGCTGACGCCCATGGCGCAGATGGCCTGGAGCGAGCCAAGCAAACGTGACCCGGCGCTGGCGGCGATTCCCCTCGGCCGCTTCGCCGAAACCGCTGAAGTCGCAGCGCCGATTTTGTTCCTGCTGAGCAGCGCGGCGTCGATGATCACTGGCGTGTCGCTGCCGATTGATGGGGGTTACACGAGCCGTTGAAGGCTTGGATTCAGCACCTGTGTGGATACTAAATGCGTGTTTATCGTGGGAGCGAGCTTGCTCGCGAAGGCTGACTTCCAGCCGCTAGAGATGCAATGGCTGGACTGACGCTTTCGCGAGCAAGCTCACTCCCACATGGACCGTGTTTGCTGCGCGACATCGCGGCGCATTTGCGGCGGGACGGCTCCCACATGAGCACCGTTCGCTTCGCGATAGCGCGGTGTCAGGACGACTGCCCCCGGCCAACGCCATTCTCCAGCTCCCCGACAATCACAACCTGCGCCTTCGGCAAATGCCGGTCCTCGATCCGCTCCATCAGCATTTTCACCGCGCTGCTTCCGGCCAGCGAGGCATCGTGGGCGATGCAGGCGATGGGGATGCCGAAGATGTCGGCGAACGGCAGCCGGTCGATACCGCAGATGGCCACGCTGTGGTGGGCAATATCGCGGTCACGCAGGGCTTTCATGGCGCCCAGCGTTATGAGCTGGTTAAAACCGAAAATGGCGTCTGGTACTGGATGGTCGCGCAGGTAATCCAGCGTGCTTTGGTGCGACGGTTCCAGGGTGTAGTCCCCGGCAAACACATCCAGTTGCACCGGCTTGCCGCTCTCGGCAATCGCCGCCTTCACGCCCTTCAGGCGTTCCTCGGAAATCCGCGAATGCGCAGGACCGGTCAACACCAGCATGCGACGCATCGCCGGGCTCTGCGCCAGCAGGTAACGCGCGCCTTTCAGACCGCTGTGATAGTTGTCGAGCACCACATGGCTGAACGGGCTGGCAGGCAGCGCGCGGTCCAGCTGCACCACCGGGATGTCGCCGTTGCTCAGCCGGCTCAGATAGACCGGCTGGTACGCCGGCTCGTCTGACACCGGCGACAGCACTATGCCCGCCACGCGATAACTGAGCAGCGTATCCACCGCTTTGGCTTCGAGTTCTTCGGAGCCGTCAGTGTCCACCAGCATGATGGTGTAGCCACGGGTCTTCGCCTCGCGGGAGATCGCCTTGATCATCTCGCTGTAGAACGGGTTGTCCACCGACGCGGTAATGACCCCGATGATCATGCTCTCGCTGCGCTTGAGGCTGCGGGCAAAGGCGTTGGGGACGTAATCGAGTTCTTGCGCCACTTCCAGGATGCGCGCCAGGGTGGCGGGCTTGACCAGATCGGGTTTGTTCAGCGCCCGGGAAACAGTGACAGGCGTCATGTTCACGCGGCGTGCGATGTCGGAAATGGTGACGGGGGTTTTCTTGCTCATGGGCGATTGGCTGCCTGAAATTCGGGACAACCTGCGGGGCAGTCGCATCCCTCCAAAGAGTGCCAAGGCTAGCACGGTGGAGGGCGCGAAAGGGATGCCGATGTCGGCGCGCGTCGGCGAACCGACAGCTAAATTATCGGGCGCTGGCTGAGTGCCTGAAGACCCTCCGTCGATGCGCCGACGCCAGGGTCAGACGCTGGTTTCCATTGCCTCGGCGACAGCGCGACGTCTGGTTTTGACGGGCACGGAAATCTGCAGTTCGGTGAGCTCATCAAAGCGCGAAAGATCGCGGCGCAGCTCCAGAAAGTAGTCCAGCGCGCCGCCCAGGCAAATGCTGTAGGCCAGCAACTCGACGCCTTCTTCGACGGTGGTTTTCGCCAGCCGCGCGTAGCCGCCCTGAAGGATGCCGTGCCACAACGAGCCCATGCCGAAGAGTCGCGAGAAGATCAGCACCAGCAGGCCGGCCATGATGAAGCCGAACGCCGGACGCAGGGAAAAACGGGCGAGCCCCGAGACGACGTCGCGCCACGCGTTCCTGTAACCCAAGGCCTTGTAGACGCAAGTGCCAGCGGTGAGCAGCGCAGGCCACAGCCAGAAGCTGTGACTGATGGGGTCAAACAACCCGTCCAGCTCACGAATCAGCATGCAGGCGAAAAAGCCGCCAATCAGGATGCCGACGCCACGTTGGCCCGGCTGGCGCGCCGAGAGCCAGAACAGACCGGCGATGATCGCCAGCATGATTTCCTGACTGACCTCGGTGAACGAGGTTTCGAGAATGTCCGTTTTAGCGATAAAGATGTCGATGAACACCATGCCAATACTGAAGAGCGTAAGCGCCAGCATGACGCCGAATCGCGTTAATGCTGATTTAACAAGTTGTAGATCGTTATTCACAAGTTTTTCACTGTTGAGCGAGTATTAAGGGCGGGACTCTAAAGAACTTTCCCAGGTTAGCCAAACAGCGGACGAGTTCATTCTTTTAGTTCTTCTTCCACTCAGTAAAAGTCTTTTGTGATAATCGGTATTGCAGTTTTCCAAATCTGCGATTTCGTCTTGGTTATCTCGTCAGTATGGCTCAATCGGGCCTCTGATCCGCGCTGATGGGCGTGACGCATGCAAAGTCAAAGTGTTTAACATGATGATGAATATGTTCACGCATACTTCAAAATTGCCTCAGCATGAACCTCGGTAACGCTCTCAGGTCTACCTTGCCTAGTCTGTATCAGCGACACTGCCAGTCTTGTTTATACCGGTGCCCGGAGCGCTCATGTCCTTGCCTGCTTCCTCTTCACCTACGCGCGACTTCATCTTTGCCGCCTGCGCGTTACTCATCGCCATGGTCGGCACCACGCTGCCCACGCCGCTCTATGCCCTCTATCAACAACGGCTCGGCTTTGACGCGAGCTGGCTGACGATCATCTTCTCGATCTACGCGGCGGGCGTCATCGCAGCATTGCTGGCGGTCGGCAGTTGGTCCGATCAGTTGGGACGCAAGCCATTGTTGCTGGCAGGGCTGGCGATGGGGGCTATTAGCGCGTTGATCTTTTTGTTCAGCGATTCGATTGGCGGTTTGCTGATCGGACGGCTTTTTTCCGGTTTCAGCGCGGGCATCATGACCGGCACGGCAACTGTCGCCGTCATTGAACTGGCCCCCAAGACCTGGAAGAACGCCACGCTGGTGGCCACGGCCGCCAATATGTTCGGCCTTGGCATCGGGCCTTTGCTGGCCGGCTTTACTTCGCAATTTCTGCCGGATGCGTTGCATCTGGTGTTTTACGTGCACTTGGTAATGCTCGTGCTGGCGACGGTCGGTATCGCGCTGATTCGGGAGACCGTGCAGCGTCCGGCCATTCTGAAACTGGGTATTCAGAAGCCATCGGTTCCAGCCTCAGTGCGCAGCGTGTTTATCTCCGCGTCCATCGCCGGGTTGGCGGGTTTTAGCGTGGCAGGTCTGTTCACCAGCATGGTGCCGTCGGTGATGATTCACGACATGCACGAGCAGGGCGGGTTGTTGATCGGCGCCGTCATCGGGTTGTTTTTCGTGGCGTCGATCATTGGCCAGGCGTTGCTGCAGGTGCTGCCAAAGGACCGGCACATGACCCTCGGTTGCGTCGGGCTGATTGTCGGCATGATCTGTCTGGGCCTGAGCATTGCCACGTCGCAGTTGGGGCTGCTGATCGCGGCGGGTCTGGTGGCAGGCATCGGCCAGGGCATGATCCTGCGCGCCGGCATGGGCGCGGTCACCGCCAGCAGCCCGCCTGATCAGAAGGCAGCGGTGACGTCCGCATTCTTTGTGGTGCTTTACGTGTCGATTTCCGTGCCGGTGGTGGCGGTGGGTTTCAGCGTGCGGGTGTTTGGTCTGGAGCATGTGGGCGAGTTCTTCGCCGGACTGGTGGCCGTGGTTGCGTTGCTGGCGATGATCAGCATGAAGCGCGTGCAATCGAAACAGGCTGCCCTGTCGGCATCCGGGAGCTGAACAATGAGCGTAAAGGTCGGCTTGATCTCGGACACCCACGGCCTGTTGCGCCCTCAGGCACTGGAGGCGTTGCAGGGCTGCGATTACCTGATCCACGGCGGCGACATCGGCAAGCCGGAGATCCTCGACGCATTGATGGCCATCGCGCCGCTGACGGTGGTGCGAGGCAACAACGACACCGACGACGCCTGGGCGTGCGACGTGCCTTATGCAGCAGTTTTGCGTGTCGGTGATGTAGCGATTTACACCACTCACATACTGGCCGATGTGCCGAAATCATTGCCGGATGAGGTGCGCGTCGTGGTCACCGGCCACTCCCACCGGCCCTTGCAGCAGATGCGCGATGGGGTGCTGTTCATCAACCCGGGCAGCGCCGGACCGCGACGGTTCAAACTGCCGATCACGGTTGGCGTGCTGCACATCGAGGGTGATGACGTGCGCGGTGAGTTGATCGAGCTGGCGCTCACATAAGCCCATCCAGTGCGCTTACGACGCAGTCCAGTGTGAGAGTGAGGTTGCTTACGAAGACGATCTTCCCTCCACCAAATATCTAGCGGATGTAATGGCCTCTTCGCTAGCAAGCCCGCTCCCACAAGTGATCTGGCAACTGATAGGGCTTCGGCGAACACGGTCACTGTGGGAGTGAGCTTGCTCACGAAGACGTTCTTCCAATCGCCAAGTTATTTAGCGGATGTACGGGCCTCTTCGCGAGCAAGGTGGAGCGCCACCCCGGTCGCTCCCACAGGTCATCCGCCAACTAAAGGATCTGCGGCATCCTCATTACTTCGCGATCGGGTCCAGGCCGCTGGCTTTGATGGCCGGGGCGGCTGCCGAAGAACTCAGAAACTCCAGAAACTGTTTGGCCTGTTCAGGGTGTTTGCTCATGGTCACGACGCCGGCGGAGTAGAGGGTCATCTGCTGCGCCTGGTCGGGGATCAGGCCGATGATGTCGATGCCGTCCACCGGCTTGAGCTCGCTCAGCTGTTGAAACCCAATTTCAGCGTCTCCACGCGCAACGACTTCACCGACGGGCTCGGCGGGGATCATGCGGCTTTTGCTCTGAATGCGATCGGCGATGTGCATCTGGCTAAACAACACGCGGGACAGGTAAACGCCGCTGGCGCTGTCCGAATACGCAATGCTTTTTGTGTCCAGCAGGGTCTGCTTGAAGGCTTCCATGGTGCTGATGTCAGGGTGGGGCGCGCCATGACGTACGGCCATGGCGATGTAGGATTTGCCCAGATCGACACGGGTTTTCGGATCGACCTTGCCGTCCTTGATCAACTTGTCCAGCGCCGCACCCACCATCAGCACCACGTCCGCCGGCTCGTGGCGGGCCAGTCGGTTTGGAATCGCCTGGGGCGTCGCGCCCATCGATGGGGCTACCTCGCCTTGCAGCTTTACGCCGGCGCGCTGTTCGTAATCGGGGGCAACAGCCTTGAACGCACCCATGATCCCACCGGAACTCAGGACGATCAGTTGAACGGGGGCAGGTGCCGTGGCGGCGTGGGAAAAAGCGACTGGAACGAGGGAGAGGGCGGCACTGAGGAGGTAAGGCAACATTCTTTTCATGGAGATAAACCCGGCGTTGGAGATGAATATGACGAAATAAAACAGCGCGGGCAGTATGTGGCAATTGTGAGATCAGTAAATCCCTTTCTTGCCGATACGCCTGCGCGTTTCGTCTTCAACCCCTTGCAGTGCCTGCGCCGGGCGGCTTTTCGCCCGACGCAGATAAAGCCGCTTTACACCTTGAAGTGGCTGACCAACATCTGCAGCTGGTTGCCCAGGCGGGCGAGTTCGACGCTGGACGCGGCGGTTTCTTCGCTGGCGGCGGCGGTCTGTTCTGACACGTCGCGCACGTTGACGATGCTGCGGCTGATCTCTTCGGCCACCGAGCTTTGCTGCTCGGCAGCGGCAGCGATCTGCTGGTTCATGGCCTGGATGTTCGACACCGTCTGGGTAATGCTTTCCAGCGAGGTACCGGCCTTGCGGGTCAGGGCAACAGAGCTGTCAGTCAGGTTGCGGCTGCTGAGCATGATCTCCGAGACCTGGCGCGTTCCGTTTTGCAGCGCGGCGACGAGGCCTTCGATCTCTTCGGTGGATTGCTGGGTGCGTTGCGCCAGGCCACGGACCTCGTCGGCGACCACGGCAAAACCGCGACCGGCTTCACCGGCCCGTGCGGCCTCGATGGCAGCGTTGAGGGCCAGCAGGTTGGTCTGCTCGGCGACGGCCTTGATCACGTCCATGACCTTGCCGATCTTGTCGCTTTCCTGTTCCAGCACGGTCATCGCGTCGGTGGAGCGAACCACCTCAGTGGCCAGCTTCTCGATCTGGACGATCGCTTCACCCACAACTTTGTCGCCTTCCCGTGCCTGCTTGTCAGCGGCAGAAGCGGCGACCGATGCTTGCTCGGCGTTGCGCGCCACCTCGTGAACAGTGGCCGACATTTCGTGCATCGCGGTGGCGACCTGGTCGGTTTCCACTTTCTGGCTGTTGACCCCGGCGCTGGTCTGTTCGGTCACGGCCGACAGCTCTTCAGCGGCGCTGGCAATCTGCGTGACGCTGTCACGGATGCCGCCGATCAACTCGCGCAGCGTGGCGCCCATGCGCTGGATGCCCATTTGCAGAACGCCCAGTTCATCTTTGCGGGTCACGACCATGTCGTGGGACAAATCGCCCGACGCAATGCGGTCTACCACGGCCAGTGTCTGTTGAAGCGGACGGGTGATCTGACGGGTAATGATGATCGCCGCCAGCGTACCGAGGATCAGCGCCAGGAGCGTCCCGGCCAATTGCAGGGTGCGGGCTTGCTGGCTGTCGGCCTGGCCGAGGGTGATCTGCAAGTCATTCAGTTGCTGGGCCAATTTGACAATGGCGCTTCCTTCCTCGGTCATCTCGGCGCGCGTCGTGTTGATCGTGTCCGTGGCGACCTTGAATCCCTGCACCGATTGGCGATAGCGGTTCAGAGCCGCTTCCAGCTGCTTCAGACGTTCGCCCTGAGTGCCGCCAAAAATGGCGTTGAGCGGAGCGAGGCCGTCAATGGCGCTGGTCAGTTGGCGCATGGCCGTGTCTTCGGTTTTGGCCGAGACACTGGCGGTGTAGCCGCGCACTTCATAGCGCACCAGCATCACGTCTTCGCGGGCTTTGATGACGGCCTGGTACTGCTCGAAACGGCGTTCGTCCGTCGGGTCGAGTTTCATTACGTCGTCGTTGATCGCGGCGATCAGGTCGGCCGCCTTCATGGCGTCAACGCCCATGTCGGCGCGAACCCTGGCGCTCGCCTGATAGGCCTCGCGCATTTTGCTCAGTGAGGTCTCATAAGCGGCGATCTGCTCGCCCAACGCCTTGATGGGCGCGACGTTCAGTGGATTGCTGAAGGTTTTCTGCAGAAATTGCTGCTGCACCTTGAAGCCTTCGAGCGCAGTCTGCACGGTCTGCGCAGCGGTTTCGTCGCCATTGCTGAGCATGTACTGCAGCCGCGTAATCCGAAGGTCAGTCAGCTTCTGGCTGAGTTTGGTGATGTCGGCAACGCGGTCGCTGCGATAGGTCATATTGCCCAGGCTGTTCCAGCCCACCAGGGCCAGCAGGGCAGTCAGTACAAGCACGACACCGAAACCGAGGGCCAGCTTCATGTTGACGCTAATGTTCGCGAACCAGCTGTTCATTCCATTTCTCCAGATCCGTAAATATTTGAAATCGTCAGCTGGAGGGTTTTTGTTATGGAGCCAGCAAAACATTCATGTGTACGAATGCATCGGCAGATTCGCGAGAATCTGAAACCGATGTCGGAATTGTCCGACAGTCGTGTGCGAGCGGAGGTATAGGCAGGAGAAAAAACGTGGGGCCCAGAAACAATCAAGCCCGGCAAAGGCCGGGCTGGGGGAGGAGCAGAGTGTCGATCAGCTCAGGCGGCTGGCACCGACGTGGTCTGCACCGTCAGCGGCAACACGACCCAGCTGGGTGTGCGACGAACCGTTTTCAGCAACACGATTTGCACCAACGCGATCAGCGCCGTCAGCAGCAACACGATTGATGTTGGTGTGGGAAGAGCCGTTTTCAGCAACGATTGGCGCGTTTACAAATGCGCTGGCATCAACAGCAGGGAGGGCGAAAGCGCTGGTTGCCAGTACAGAGAAGGCCAGGCCAAGAATCAGTGTGTTGGTTTTCATGGGAGTTGCTCCAGTACGTTTGATGAGTGGGTGACTCGGTATGGAGCTGATGTTACTCGCCGCAAAATTAATCAGAACTCAATACGATTGGTAGCGAACATCGTCGGCGTTGATAGTTGATACGGCGACGGCTTGCCCCGCTGCTCGTCAAACGCTGGCGTCAATCTTTGCGCCGTCCTTTGTACCGGACATGAAATATTTCAACTGTCGATAAGTCCACCAACCCCCTAACGTGTAAAGGCCGCGAGACCTCGCTGCCGCCGCGGGCGTTTTCTCACTCAGGACGGGACGTTGGGCCATGGGATCAGTTCAGCGATTCACCACGCTAGATAGTTTCAGGGGCGTTTTCGCGTTGTTGGTGGTCTTCTATCACCTGCACGTGGTGGGCGCTTTCATCGAGCTGCCGTTTTTTCGCAGAGCGGACATCCTGCTCAACTTCTTCTTCGTGCTCAGCGGTTTTGTCCTGGCCCATTCCTATGGGCTGAAGCCGCAGTTCGGCTTCAAGCGTTTCGTCATCTCGCGCCTGTTCCGCCTGTACCCGCTGCACGTCGTGATGCTGCTGGTGTTTATCCTCTTCGAAGGGGTGCGCTGGGCGGCCTGGAAGAAAGGCTTCACCTTGAACAACGTGCCGTTCACCGGGCTCTTCGCCCCGTCGGAGATCCTGCCCAATCTGCTGCTGGTGCAAGCCTGGACGACGCTCACCGAAACCATGTCGTTCAACTACCCGTCGTGGAGCATCAGCATCGAGTTCTATATCTACATGCTCTTCGGCGGGCTGTGCCTGCTCTCACTGCGAAGCCGCTTTCTGATGTTTGCCTGCGTGGCCGTCGTCGCATTCACGATGATCTTCACCGAAAACGAACCGCTGGTCTGGCGCGCGATGCTGGGTTTGTCCTGCTTCTTCGCCGGCAATATCACGTACCTCGCCTATCTGTTGGTTCGCGACCGATTCGTGCCGGTGCGCTGGCTGATGACGGTGCTCGAAGTGGCGCTCACGTGCACAACGTACTGGATGGTGATGAACGACTACAGCGACCGCTCGCCCATTGCCAGTCTGACGTTCTGCGTGTTGGTGCTGGTGTTCGCATTCGAAGCCGGGCTGGTATCGACGTTCCTGAAAACCGCCGTGTTCAGGCTGTTGGGCAAGTTGTCGTACTCCATCTACATGACCCACGCTGCGCTGCTGTTTTGCCTGTCGACGATGTTCATCGTGGCGCAGAAGCTCACCGGCCGCGATCTGTCGCCGATGATCAACGGCCAGCGTTTCATGGACACAGGTTCCGAGCTGGGCAACAACGCGCTGGTGGTTGCCGTCACCCTCGCAGCGATCGGCCTGGCTGCTCTGGCTCATAAGTACATCGAGCTGAAGGGCGTCGAGTTGGGCAAGTGGGTCACCGGAGCCTCGAACGGCAAAGCGCCGGTCAAGCAGGGTATCGGCGGTGGCCTGAAGCCGCAGGTTGATCGCGCGGCGTGAATCCCCTTTGGTTGCGCTGAGCCTTAACTGCGGCGCAACCAGTCAACCATTCCCAGCCCTGCCGCGCGGCCGCTGGCGAAGCAGGCGGTCAGCAGATAGCCGCCGGTGGGCGCTTCCCAGTCGAGCATCTCGCCGGCGCAGAAGACGCCGGGCAGCGACGGGATCATCAGGTGCTCGTTCAGTGCTTCGAATTTCACTCCGCCTGCCGTGCTGATGGCCTCATCCAGCGGGCGCGGCGTGATCAGTGTCAGCGGCAAGGCCTTGATCGCACGCGCAAGCAGGGCTGGATCAGCGAATGTCGCAGCGGGGGTCAGCTCACGTAACAGCGCCGCTTTCACCCCGTCGAGGCCCAGCTGGCTGTGCAGATGCTTGGACATCGAGCGGGAACCGCGGGGTTTGCTCAGGGCCTTTTGCACCTCGGCAACGCTTTTGCCGGGCAGCAGATCAATCTCGACAGTGGCCGACCCCGACTGATTGATCGCCTCACGGATCTGCGCGGACAAAGCGTAAACGAGGCTGCCCTCGACACCGCCCTGCGTGACCACGCATTCCCCCAGCCGCAGGGTTTGCCCCTCCAGGCCCATGGCGATGTTCTTCAGCGGCGCGCCGGCGAATTTGCTGCGCAGCAGTTCGCTCCAGGCCGAGACTTCGAACCCGCAATTGGCGGCTTGCAGCGGCGCGACGTCGACTCCGCGTTGTTCAAGCAGCGGTACCCACGCACCGTCCGAGCCCAGCCGCGACCAGCTTGCTCCGCCCAACGCCAGCAGCGTGGCGGCAGGGTTCAGGGTGACTTCACCTTCGGGACCGTCGACTCGCAACGTATTGTCGGCATTCCAGCCCAGCCACCGATGACGGGTGTGGATAACGACGCCGGACTCGCGCAGGCGCTTGAGCCACGCGCGCAGCAGCGGCGCGGCCTTCATGTCGGTGGGGAACACGCGCCCGGAACTGCCAACGAACGTCTGGATGCCCAGGCCGTGAATCCACTCGCACAGCGCCTGGGCGCCGAAGCTGCGCAGCGAGGGCGCGATTACCGGGGCGCGTTCGGCGTAGCGGGCAACGAACGCAGGCGACGGCTCGGAGTGGGTGATGTTCATGCCGCCGACGCCCGCCAGCAGAAACTTGCGCCCGACCGAGGGCATGGCGTCGTAGAGGTCCACCTTGAAACCGGCGTGGCTCAGCACCTCAGCGGCCATCAGGCCGGCAGGGCCGCCGCCGATAATGGCGACTGTCTGGGTGCTTGAGGTGGCGGTTGACGTCATGGCTAAGCGAACACCGGTTGGGTAGGGGGCGCGCATTCTACGCGAGCTTCGTGAAACGCGGCCAGCCTGTGGAAAACTTATCGATCAAAAAACGTACAGTACGCGCGAGCCCTAGTGGTATCAGGGGATCACGCCCTTGCACTCAGGTTATCCACAGGCGGCTCCACAGGGGATGTGGGTAAGTGATGTCATCACTCAAAGCCCGCGCTCTATCCACACCCGCTGCGCACTGTGGTGCAGAATCCCGTGCCGTCGAGCAAGTGCTTGCCGGTCCTTGCTGTAGCCACCGCCAATCACGCCCATCACCGGAATGTCCCGGCCCAGGCAATGACGCATTACCGCCTCGTCGCGGCGGGCAACCCCCGCATCGGTCAGCTGCAAATAGCCCAACGCGTCGTCCTTGTGCACATCCACGCCGGCGTCGTACAGCACCAGATCGGGCTGATACAGCGGCAGCAGGTAATTGAGCGTGTCGTCGACCACCTTCAGGTAGTCGTCGTCACCCATGCCCATCGGCAGCGGAATGTCCCAGTCACTCTGGGCCTTGCGCGCAGGGAAGTTCTTTTCGCAGTGCAGCGAGACCGTGATCGCGTCAGCGGTGTGTTCGAGAATCCGCGCAGTGCCGTCACCCTGGTGCACGTCGCAGTCAAAAATCAGCACCCGGTCGACGCGTCCGCTTTGCAGCAGGTACTGACTGATGATCGCCAGGTCGTTGAAGATGCAAAACCCCGCCGGGTAATCGTAATGGGCATGGTGAGTGCCGCCGGCAAGGTGACAGGCCAGTCCGTGTTGCAGGGCGAGTTCCGCTGTCAGCAAAGAGCCACCTACCGCGCGTACCGTACGTCGGGCCAGATCCTCGGTCCAGGGCAGGCCAAGGCGACGTTGATCTTCCCGCGCCAGCGCGCCTTCCATATAACGGCTGATGTAACCGGGGTCATGGGCCAGCGCGAGGATGTCCGTTGGGCAGACCTGCGGACGAAACAATTGAGCATCTGTGGTCAGGCCGGTGTCGATAAGGTGGTCGCGCAGAAGCCGGAACTTGTCCATCGGGAAGCGATGGTCGGGCGGAAAGTCCGGGCTGTAGTCTTCGTGGTAAATGAGGGGCAGGGGCATGGTGAGCACGCGTCTGGTTCGAAGGGGAATCTTGCCAGTTCTGACGATCACCGCACAGCGATTTGCCTGGGCGGGGAGATCGCCAGCCGGCGGGCATTTTGAGAGGCGAGGCAACAGGGAGACGATCGATGGAGCCGATTCTTGAGCTCAACAGCGCACGCTTGTTGATGCGTCAATGGCGAGATGATGATTTGCCAGCCTTCGCGAAGATGTGCGCCGATCCACAAGTGATGCGCTACTTTCCGCAGCCCTTGAGCCGCATGGAAAGCGCCAAGCTGATCGGCCGAGTGCGCGGGCATTTTGCCGAGTATGGTTTCGGCTTCTGGGCCCTTGAACGTAAGGACACCGGTGAATTCATCGGCTTCACCGGCCTGGCCGTGGTGGGCTTCGAAGCAGGATTTACGCCAGCGGTAGAGATCGGCTGGCGCCTGGCCCGCGAGCATTGGGGCCTGGGTTATGCCAGCGAAGCCGCCTGGACGGTCCTTGGCTGCGGATTCGAGCACCTGGACATGGACGAAATCGTGGCATTTGCGGCGGTCAATAATCTGCCCTCGCAGAAGGTCATGCAGGCCATCGGCATGCGCACCGATCCGGCTGACAACTTCGATCATCCGAAATTGCCCAACGGCCATCCACTCAGGCCCCACGTGTTGTATCGCATCAACCGGGCGGGCTGGTTGGCGACGCTTTAAACAGCTGCGGGAATCGGGCTACAAACCTCTGTATCATTTCGTCCCACTTCCATATGCGCCGGCCTACGGCGCCCATGGCCTGATTGATGCGATGACGGTTGGCGAGACGACCGTGTGAGGAACCCTGAATGAGTCACGTGCTGGATGATCTGGTGTCGCTGTTGAGTCTGGAGCCGATCGAAGAAAACCTCTTCCGCGGACGCAGCCAGGACCTTGGCTTTCGCCAGCTGTTTGGCGGTCAGGTACTGGGTCAGTCGCTGTCGGCGGCGAGCAAGACGGTTGAAGACGCGCGCCATGTGCATTCGCTGCATGGCTATTTCCTGCGCCCCGGCGACGCGCACTTGCCCGTGGTGTATCAGGTGGACCGGGTCCGCGACGGCGGCAGTTTCAGCACGCGCCGGGTGACGGCCATTCAGAAAGGCCATCCGATTTTCACCTGCAGCGCCTCGTTCCAGTACGACGAAGAAGGCTTCGAGCACCAGACCCAGATGCCGCACGTGGTCGGCCCGGAAAACCTGCCGTCGGAGCTTGAATTGATGCGTCAGCGCGAGCACCTGATTCCCGAGCACATGAAGGACAAACTGCTGTGCCCCAAGCCCATCGAATTCCGGCCAGTCACCGAGTCTGATCCCTACAACCCGAAGCCTGCTGACCCGGTGAAATACATCTGGTTTCGCGCCGACGGCACGCTGCCCGACATCCCCGCCCTGCACCGCTACATGCTCGCTTACGCGTCGGACTTCAACCTGCTGACCACCTCGCTGTTGCCCCATGGCAAGACGGTCTGGCAGAAAGACATGCAGATCGCCAGCCTGGATCACTCGCTGTGGTTCCACGGTGAACTGCGCGCTGACGACTGGCTGCTTTACGCCATGGACAGCCCATGGGCCGGTAATTCGCGCGGGTTCTCCCGAGGCAGCGTATTCAATCGCGAGGGCAAGCTCGTGGCGTCGGTCAGTCAGGAAGGTTTGATTCGCCACCGTAAGGATTGGTCATGAGCCTCAATCAAGTACGCCACTGGGTATTCGACATGGACGGTACGCTGACCGTTGCTGCCCATGATTTTCCGGCGATCAAGCGTGCGCTGGATATCCCGCAGGAGGACGACATTCTCGGGCACCTTGCGGCATTGCCGGCGGATGTTGCGGCGGCTAAACATGCCTGGCTGCTGGAGCACGAGCGCGCTTTGGCGATTGAATCCAAACCCGCGACAGGTGCTGTTGAGTTGGTGAGGGAGCTGGCAGGGCGGGGTTATCGCCTCGGCATCCTGACCCGTAACGCCCGGGAGCTTGCTCACGTAACGCTGGAGGCAATCGGTATTGCCGACTGCTTTGCCGTGGACGACGTGCTCGGCCGTGACGAGGCCGCGCCCAAACCCGATCCGGGTGGCCTGCTGAAGCTCGCGAGCGCCTGGAACGTGCAGCCGTCGGAAATGGTGATGGTGGGTGACTATCAGTTCGACCTGGCCTGTGGTCGAGCGGCCGGGGCCCGGACGGTGCTGGTCAATCTCCCGGAAAACCCGTGGCCGGAATTGACCGACTGGCATGCGGAGGATTGTGTGGCGTTACGGGCGATGATTGGCGCAAAGAGCTGATTCCACCCTTCTGGCAGGACCGGCTTCAGCCGGGAACGCGTCCGGCAATTCACCACAAAATTGATGGTGTACAGACCGGCCTGTTCCCGGCTAAAGCCGGTCCTACGTAGTGCCGCGTCTAGACAGTAGGACCGGCGGCTGTGTTCATTTGTAGGACCGGCTTCAGCCGGGAAGGCGTCCGGCGCTACACCGCAACATTGACGCTGCACATGCTGGCCTCTTCCCGGCCGAAACCAGTCCTACCAAACGCGCGGATATCAATTGGCCTTGAACAACGCCGTCTGCCCTTCAGGCGAAGTGAAGATCGCGTCGCCGTTGTGCCCGACGTTTTTCACTTCCACCAGACGCTGATTCAAGCCTTCCGGATGGCGCTTGGTCAGGTAATCGAAGTAGTTGTGACCACGGGCCAGACGCTGAGGCCCCTGAGCTTCCGCGCCACAATCCTTGTCCAGCGCGGGGTGCTCCGGATCGGTGTCCAGCTCGCCCAACAGATAAGTAATGTCCCGCTTCACGTATGCGGCCTCAAGCTCGGCCGGTGTTTCCTTGCCGGCGTAAGCGGGCAGCTTGTTCAGGCCATACTTCCAGGTGTCGAAAGTCGGGCAGCTCGCCGCATCAACCGGCACAGGGCGCGTCGCGTCGAAATAGGCATAAGAGGATGGGTTGGCGATCACATAGCGCAGCTTGATGCCTTCCTTCTTCAGCAAGGCATCTTCCTTGCCACCAATCATCGCGTAGCGCTGCACAACCTGCGCACCGCCGGAATGGCCCGCGATCACGATTTCCTTCAGGTTGGGGAACAGCTTACTGTCGCTCAGACGCTTGAGGATGTGATCGATGACCACAAAGGAGCTGACCGGCTTGGGGCCCAGTGACTTCTCGCCCGCCATCCAGTCATTGGTGTGCCAGCGAAGTACCGACTCAGGCAGGCGGTGTTCTGCGATGTCCTTTTCGTCGAGAAACTGCGGCGCGATCAGCAGGGTTTTCGATCGCTGCCTGGACTGGTTGGCTGCGCGCTCGACACTGCGCAGGTAGGTTTGCGCGTTGCGCAGCCGACCGTGGAAAACAATGACCACCCGCTGGACCTGCGGGCTGGGACGAACCCAGTTCTGACTCAGGCCGAGGGTGGCCTGGGTCGTTCCGTTGATCTGCAGCCGGTCGGGGCTGATGGCTTTAACCGCCTGATCCGCCGCATGAGCATTGAGGCTCATCAGGGTGCCCAACAACAGGATCGAAAGCGGTTTCATCATGTGATCAGAGGCTCTTGGCGGCGAACGTATCGCATTGGTTGATTTGTCCCTGGGCAAAACCTGTCTTGAACCAGCGGACCCGCTGGGCAGAGGTGCCGTGGGTAAACGAGTCCGGCACGACCCGGCCCTGACCCTGTTGCTGCAAGCGGTCGTCGCCAATGGCATTGGCGGCGTTCAGCGCCTCTTCAATATCACCCGGCTCCAGCCAGTTCAAACGCTTTTGTGCGTTGTTGGCCCAAACGCCTGCCAGGCAGTCAGCTTGCAGCTCCTGACGCACCAGCAAACCGTTGTCACCTTCCATTTTCATGCCGCGTTGGCGGGCGGCGTCAACTTTAGCCGAAACCCCCAGTAAGGTCTGCACATGATGGCCAACTTCGTGAGCAATCACGTACGCCTGAGCGAAATCTCCCGCCGCCTTGAAGCGCTGACTCATTTCACGGAAAAACTCCATGTCCAGGTACACGCGCTGGTCAGCCGGGCAATAGAACGGGCCGCTCGCCGAAGACGCCGAGCCGCACGCCGATTGCACCCGGCCACTGAACAGAATCAGGGTCGGCGCCTTGTACTGGCTCCCCATTTGCTGGAACACCTGCTGCCACGTGTCCTCGGTATCGCCCAAGATCGCGCGCACGAAGTCGGCCTGCTCGTCATTGGCCGGTGGCGCCTGGCGCGTTTGCGGATTGACCGCTGCGGTCTGCTCCGAACCCATCTGGCCGGTAATCTCGCCCAGAATTCGCATCGGGTCCTGCCCGGTCAGCAGACCGATCGCGACAATGATCACGATCCCGCCAAGCCCCAGACCCTTGCCGCCAATGCGCATCCCGCCGCCACCGCCACCCCCGGAATCGCCGCGTGCGTCCACGACGTTGTCACTGCGACGTCCTTTTTTCCATAGCATGGGGGAATCCTCTTTTGGTCGTGTGGGAAGTGTAGACGGCGTGCGTGCGTCGTCTGGTCTGCTGGACTAAGAGAGGAGGGGAGGGGGAATAGTTCGCGAATCGGTTCTTCAGACGTATTGCTCACCTGCAGAGCTGCTTGGTGGGGCGTGGCAGCTTGGAACCTTATTTGTGTTTTTCAACCTGCGGAGAAGTAGACCCATGTCAGGGCAGCGCCCTTTGAGTGCGTTAATGAGGCGCGCGAAAATAGTAGAGCAGTCCGCTACTCACGCCGATGAGAATCATCGAGCCATAAATTATCCGCACTCCCCACAGCAGTCGGGGAGGCAGTTTGAAAAGTTTTTTGCCTGGGAATGCGCTCCTGCCTCCAGAAGATTTCAGGTGCGACTGCGACCAGCATTACAAAGGTTTCCCTCATTCTTCGTCCGAAAAGGCTGTCTCCGTAGAAATCTCTGTTCAATGAAAACATTTCAATATCGCATAGGTAGTTTTCGATTTTTTCCAAGTTGATGTAGAAGAAGATGTAGTAGCCGGCGAGATGCAAGGCCGTGATCACTGTCAAAATGAGTGCCAGTAGTCCGGTAGGGATATCTACCATTACTGCGCCCATGCATAGAGATATTCGTCGGTCATTTCTTTCACTTCTCTCACTGTGCTGTGATAAAGGCATAAAGCCCGATCATGCATGCAAATACTGTATTTAGATTGATGTAGAGCCAGAGTATCCAGACCCTTAAATCTGGTGGCACTCTTAAGTTTGCATCTTTTGAAATATCTCCACGGAGGTACATCAAATTCGGAAAAGTAAGGACGACAGTCACCATGTTCATACGCATCTGTCTTCCGATAATGCCGTCGCCCCACATCCTTCGAGCATCAGATATGCATCTGCAGTCATTCAGATAGCTTTCAATTATTACTATCTTTCTGCAGCAAAAAATTGTCATCGTCAAGATGGTCGCAAACATCCAAAAGGACATTGCCAGTGAAAGTAGGCCGATTAAGTAGTGCATTGGTGAAGCAGCTCCAAATTTCTTCCCTAATGAGGGTCAAAAGGTCTCGCAGAGCACTGTCAAGCTTGTTCAGTCTAGGGAGAAATAAACCCAAGCTAAAGCGGCGCCGTTTGCATACGAGAAAAAATAGAGCGCCTGAAGTTGAAGCCTGAGCGCCGAAGACAACCGCTTATCTGCATCGGGAGGTATCTCACCCCGCCTGCACATAAGCTTATGCATGATGATAATCATCGCTAATCCATTCAGCCTCATCTGCCTGCCAATGAGGCCCCCGCCCCACACGCTTTTGTTCCACTGCACGAGTTTTACGTCTGATAGCAGTTCCTCCATGGCGGTTAACTTATTTAGCTGGAAGTAAATCATTATGATGATATTGACGAATATGCTTCCAAACACCGCCATCACCCACCAGACTTTCTCAATCATCATTAGTGTGCGGGCTCCATTCATAAAGTTTGGTTCCTATGAACTCTCCGCTTTTCTCACCTGCCAACCCACCTCCATACCCTCCAGCAACTGCGCCCACGATCAAACAGGCAAGTGCCACCGGGCCGCTTGTTGGACCCAATACCGCGAAGCATGCAGTAGCCGCCGCTGTGCCACCTAGCGTTCCGCCTAAGGAGCCGCCGCTGACATTGCCCACCAGTTTCACGCCTTCGACGAATTTCGCTCGCGTGCAAATATCCTCCCTTCCGGTCGAGCAGGCTTCCTTAATCTCAAGCGCGGTAGATGCTAAGTTCAGCCCGATCCCAATTGCTGTCCCATGCTTCAACAACTTCGCCACCTTGGCGATTTTTCCCACCCGCTCCGCATATCCCTGGATTTCACCTGTGTGCAGATAACTCTTGGTCGACAACCCCAGCATCTTCTTCAGCGGGCCCTTTTTCCGTAGCCCGGTACCCCAGCGGGCAATTCCTTCCAGTTGCTTATCAAGCGTGGCAAACAGCGCTCGCCGCTGGTTGATGAATTCCTGCCGGGCAATGGGTGTTCCGCGCGCCAGCGACAGTTTGTAAAGCCGCTCGATCTCTTCCAGAGTTTTCTTCACCCCCTCCAGGTGCTTGCCCCAACTCCCGGTGGCAGCGCCAATACCCAGCGATCCATAACTGAGCATGTTCTGGAGCAGGTCATAGTTCTCGATGAGCTGGCTGCCCGCGCCTTTCACTTGCCGATGGACGTTCCGAGCGAGGTTCATTAGCTCTGTCTCTTCCGCCGTCAGAATGCCGGTCGAACCGTCGCTGACAATCACCAGTTGGCCCGGCATCACCACAACGTTTCGAATGTGCGCGTTAAGCACATCGAACTTCGCACGCCCGCTCACCCGTGCCTTGAGTGTGAAATAGGTCTGTATGCGGTCATTGATAAACACATATGGCTTGGACACGTGCTGTCCTCAACTAAAGCGCTTGTTGGCGATGCGGTCCCAGCCGCCGGTGACGTTGCCGGCTGCCGCCCCGTCGCTGCGTTTCTGCTGGGTGTACAGAATGCGAACGCGGCCGAAGTTGATTTGCACGTGTTCCAGGGGCTCGCCGCTTTCACCGCTTTGGCTGAAGTCAGAAATGATCACTTCTTCGAGGCGCACTTCGTAGTACTTCAACTTGTCTCCACCGGCCCGGTACAGACACAAAGTCAGGTCCTTTATGTGCGTACCCGCGCAACTCGCTTCAAACAACGAAGCGCTGGATTTGTCCAGGCGCTTGCTGAAGCTGAAGTCGCTGAGGCTGGCCCGACCCGAGCCTGCGCCGCCGTTCGAGCTGGCGGTGGCCGAAGTGCTTTGGCTGACGCCGAAGTCGTAGGCCACGATTTCGATCCAACCCTTGTTGCGCTCATCCAGCGACTCGCCGTCTATCCCGTCCAGCTTGATGAATCCGTCAAATGCCATGCTGCATGTCCTTGCTGAGTTCAGGTCCAGCAAGGATAGGGAGCGTATTCCTGGCTTTGAAGCGCCAAGAGGGGGGGCAAAAGTACGATTCGGATCGGTCCTACGCTGGAGCCATAGCCCGTCTTACGGAAGATTCTGTAACGGGTGATGTTCGCCGCAGTAGTCGTTCAAAAGTGATGGGGAAGTGGCCGGATTCGCGTGGCGCGCAGAGGGTACGCGCCGACAGCAAATACCCGAGAGGGCTTACATCAAACCCGCGCTGTCTGCTTCTCGGTGGTTTCGATCGGCGAGGCGTCGGCGAAGTGGTTGACCTGACGCAAGGCCTTGAAACCCACCATCCAGGCGCCCACAACACCCAGAGTGCAGAGGCCGCCGATGATCGCGGCGGGCACGGCCCCCCAAAGCGCTGCGCTGCTGCCGGCGCGGAATTCGCCCAGTTCGTTGGACGAGCCAATGAACAACATATTCACGGCGTTTACCCGCCCGCGCATGTCGTCCGGCGTTGAGAATTGCACCAGTGTGGAGCGAATGTAGACGCTGACCATGTCCGCCGCACCGGCGATCATCAACGCCAGCAGCGACAGCCAGAACAGCGTCGACAGGGCGAACACCAGATTGGCGATACCGAACACCGCGACGGCGATGAACATGACCAGACCGACGTGTCGATCAAAAGGCCGGAAGCTCAGGTACAGGCCGGTGCTGACCTCCCCCAGACTCATCGCGCTGCGCAACGCGCCCAGCCCTTGTGGCCCCAGGTGCAGCACTTCGTGGGCATAAATCGGCAGCAGCGCCACGACGCCACCGAGCAGCACGGCGAACAGGTCGAGGGAAATGGTGCCGAGGATGATCGGCCGCGATCGAATGAACGCGATGCCGGCGGTAAAGCGCTTCCAGGCCGTGGACTCGAGGATCTGCTTCTTCCCGGCATAGAGCACCGGCACGCGGATCAGCAACAGCACGCCAGCGATGAAGCTGGCCATGCACACCGAGTAGGTCAATCCGCCGCCGCCCGCTGCATATAAACCGCCGCCGACCAGAGGCCCGGCGATGGTGGCAATGCGCATGATCATGCTGTTGGTGGCGATGGCCGAGGCGAGTTTTTCACGGGGGACGACTTGCGGCAGCAGGCTCTGCAACGCCGGCCCGGTGAACGCCCGCGCGCAACCGAACAGCGCCAGAGTGGCGTAAATGAGCCGCGTATCCTGATGGTGCGTGACCGAGAACAGCATCAGCATCAGGCTGCACACCGCTTGCACCGACCAACTGATGGTCAGGATCATCTTGCGATCATAGCGGTCGATCAGATCGCCGGCCGGCATCAACAACAGCAGCATGGGAATGAACTGCGCCAGGCCCACATACGCCAGCGAAATGGGGCTGCGGGTCATGTCGTAGACCTGCCAGGCGACGACGACCGCCTGAATTTGCATGGCGAAAACGGCAGCGAGACGCGCGGTCAGGAAGGCGAAAAAGCCGGGCAGCCGCAGGGCGCTTTTAGCGGAGGATTCAGAGGACGGGGCGGGCGATTCGGAGCTCAAGGCTAGGCATCCATCGAAGCGAGAGACGGCCGAGAGTTATACACCGGTCTGACGCAGTTCGCCGCTAGCTGTCAGGAATTTAATGATGGGTGGTGAGGGATATGCTGCGTGCGCATGAGAAAGCGGCGGCGGATCGAGTAGGAGTGCGCTGGGTCCAAGCCCCATTGGGAAGATCACTTTGTTCATCCGGCCCATTCTTAACCACTGCCAAATGAACTGTGGGAGCGAGCTTGCTCGCGAATAGGTCGGTACATCCGCCAAATCTTCAGCGGACCGCACGCCGTCTTCGTGAGCAAGCTCACTCCCACAGGGACTTTATTAAATGCCCGACATCGCGGGATCTGGACGACCGGGCATATCTTAAAGTACCTAAGGTTTACCGGCGAACCAGCAAAACCCCCGACTCCATGTGATGGGTATACGGGAACTGATCAAACAGCGCGCAGCGCTCGACCCGGTGGGTGTCGTGCAGTTGGGCGATGTTTGCGGCCAGGGTTTCCGGGTTGCACGAGATGTACAGAATGCGTTCGAAACGTCGCGTCAGCTCGCAGGTGTCCGGGTCCATGCCGGCGCGAGGTGGGTCGACGAACACGCTGCCGAAGTCGTAGCTCTTCAGATCGACGCCGGCCAGACGACGGAACGGGCGCACCTCATTCAGCGCTTCGGTCAGCTCTTCCGCCGAAAGGCGCACCAGCGACACATTATCCACCGCGTTGTCAGCCAGGTTACTCAGCGCCGCGTTGACCGAGGTCTTGCTGATCTCGGTCGCCAGCACCTTGCGCACGCGGGTCGCCAACGGCAGCGTGAAGTTGCCGTTGCCGCAATACAGCTCCAGCAAATCATCATCGCGGTCGCCCAGCGCGTCATACGCCCAGCTCAGCATTTTCTGGTTCACCGTGCCGTTGGGCTGGGTGAACGCGCCCTCCGGCTGGCGATAACTGAAGGGCCGGCCGGCGACTTCCAGCTGTTCGGTCACGTAATCGCGACCGATCACCAGACGCTGCCCCTTCGAACGGCCGATCACGCTGACCTTCAGATCAGCCGCCAATTGCTCGGCCTCGACTTGCCAGGCTTCATCCAGCGGGCGGTGATAGCACAGCGTGATCATGCCGTCGCCGGCCAGCGTGGTCAGAAAGTCCACCTGAAACAGCTTGTGATTGAGCGTCTTGCTGGCTTCCCAACGCTCCCGCAGCACCGGCATCAGCGTGTTGATCTGCTGGCTGGCGATGGGGAAATCGTTGATCAGAATCGGCGTGTGCTTGTCGCCCGGCGCGAACATGGCGTAGTGACGCTTGCCATCGTCGCGCCACAGGCGGAACTCGGCGCGCAGGCGGTAGTGCTCGCGCGGCGAGTCGAAAACCTGAGGTTCCGGCGCCTCGAAAGGCGCCAGCAGCTCGCGCAGACGCGCGGCCTTTTCATCGAGCTGAGCAGTGTAGTTTGCAGGGTCGAACGTAGAACTCATGGATAAAAGCCCAGCTTGATCACGAACAGAATCGACAGCACGACCAGTGCCGAATTCAGCTCGCGGCCCCGGCCCGACAACAGCTTGATCACGGTCCAGGAAATGAAGCCAAAGGCGATGCCGTTGGCGATCGAATAGGTGAACGGCATGGCCAGCGCGGTGATCACCACCGGTGCCGCTTCAGTGATGTCATCCCAGTTGATTTCGGCAAGGCCGGAGGTCATCAACACGGCCACGAACAGCAGGGCCGGGGCGGTGGCGAATGCCGGAACGCTGCCGGCCAGCGGTGCGAAAAACAGCGCCAAAAGAAACAGCACCGCCACCACGATGGCCGTCAGACCGGTACGGCCACCGGCGCTGACGCCCGCCGCGGATTCGATGTAACTGGTGGTGGTCGACGTGCCCAGCAGAGAGCCCGCCATCGCGGCGGTGCTGTCGGCGATCAGCGCACGGCCCATTTTCGGCATGTGGCCGTCCTTGCCCATCAGGCCCGCGCGCTTGGCGACGCCGATCAGAGTGCCGGAGTTGTCGAACAGGTCGACGAACAGGAAGGAGAAAATCACGCTGACCAGACCGATGTTCAGTGCGCCGGGAATGTCCAGCTGCAGGAAGGTCGGCGCCAGTGAAGGCGGCATCGACACCACGCCGCCAAACGGCGAGAAGCCCATTACGATCGAGATGATGGTCACGGCCAGAATGCCTATCAGCACGGCGCCCCGCACTTTCAAAGCTTCCAGCGCCACGATCAGCGCGAAGCCCAGGGCGGCAAGGATCGGTGCCGGTTTGGCCAGATCGCCCAGGCCGACCATGGTGGCCGGGTTGCTCACGACGATTTCAGCGTTGTGCAGCGCAATCAGCGCCAGGAACAGACCGATACCCGCGGCGATGGCCGAGCGCAACGGTAGCGGGATGCTGTTGATGATCCATTCGCGGATGCGGAAGATCGACAGCAGGAAAAACATCACTGCCGAAATGAACACCGCGCCCAGCGCCACTTGCCAGGTGTGGCCCATGTGCAGCACGACGGTGTAGGTGAAGAAGGCGTTCAGGCCCATGCCCGGCGCGAGGGCGATCGGGTAGTTGGCGATCAGGCCCATCACGGTCGAACCAATGGCCGCGGCCAGACAGGTGGCGACGAAGATCGCGCCCTTGTCCATGCCGGTCTCGCCAAGGATGCTCGGGTTCACGAACAGGATGTAGGCCATGGCCAGAAAGGTCGTGACCCCGGCCAGAATTTCGGTGCGCACATTGGTGTTATGTGCCCTGAGTTGAAACAACCGCTCCAGCATTTAAGGCTCCCCGGTGACGCTCCGCGTCATTTATGTAGTCGACTGAAACAGCAAAGCACTGCTCACCGAAACGGCTTGCACAAATTCTGCCAGTTGCAAAAAGCCGCGCATCATACCAGCAGCTCCGGGCGATGGGGCCTGGCGCTTGTCGCCGGATTGCAAATGTCCGGATCGGCCTTGCGCCAGGCCGGCGCTACGCTGCGTCAAAACGCCCGTCATAAACCCTGAACGTTTCCGAAACCACACAAGTCGTACCCCTTAAGACGCAGATCACTGCGCTGATCGAGTACCTACCGTGAGGCTTCCCATGAGTGCAACCAATGAACAGGCGTTCGCAGGGCATTCCATCGCCCTGACGTTGAACGGCCAGACCCGACAAGTGGACGTACAGCCCTGGACCACGCTGCTGGACATGCTGCGCGAGCAGCTCGATCTGGTAGGCACCAAAAAGGGCTGTGACCACGGCCAATGCGGTGCATGCACCGTGCTGCGTGACGGCAAACGCATCAATGCGTGCCTGACCCTGGCGATCATGTGTGATGGCGCCGAGCTGACCACGATCGAAGGGCTGGCCAACGGCGACACCCTGCACCCGATGCAACAAGCGTTCATCAAGCACGACGCCTTTCAGTGCGGCTACTGCACGCCCGGGCAGATCTGCTCGGCAGTGGGCCTGGCCAACGAAGGCCGCGCCAGCACCGATGACGAAGTGAAAGAACTGATGAGCGGCAACCTGTGCCGTTGCGGCGCCTACAGCAACATCCGTGCGGCAGTGGTTGAAGTCTTGCCATCAATGAATGCCGCACCGGATCAGGGAGGGCGCGGCCAATGAATCCCTTCAGCTACAGCAAACCGTCCGACATCGCACAGGCGGTCAATCTTGCAGGCCCTGCCAGCCGTTTCATCGCTGGCGGTACGAACCTGCTGGATTTGATGAAAGAAAACATCGCCCGTCCCGAGCACTTGATCGACATCACTGGGCTGCCGCTCAAAGACGTTCGCGCAACCGACAGCGGCGGCCTGATGATCGGCGCGCTGGTGAGCAACGCTGATCTGGCGTGGCACCCGCGGATCGAACGTGACTACCCATTGTTGTCTCAAGCCATTCTGGCGGGCGCCTCGCCGCAATTGCGTAACATGGCGAGCACCGGCGGCAACCTGTTGCAGCGTACCCGCTGCTACTACTTCTACGACTCAACCGTGCCGTGCAACAAGCGCGAGCCTGGCACGGGTTGCCCGGCTAAAGAAGGTCTGAACCGCATCCACGCGATCCTTGGTGCCAGTGATGCCTGCGTCGCGACGCACCCGTCGGACATGTGCGTGGCCTTGGCTGCGCTCGAAGCCCGCGTGCACGTTCAAGGGCGTGCCGGTGCGCGGGTCATCGAGTTTGCCGACTTCCACCGCTTGCCGGGGGATGCGCCCCAGCGCGACAACCAGCTGGCCGACGATGAACTGATTACGGCTGTCGAACTGCCTGCGCCGCGTTTCCAGCAGCACAGCCACTATTTGAAGATCCGTGACCGCGCGTCTTACGCCTTTGCCCTGATCTCGGTGGCCGCTGCCGTCGAACTCGATGGCGACGTCATTCGTGATGTGCGCATCGCCTTGGGTGGCGTGGCACACAAGCCTTGGCGCGACACGGCCGTTGAGCAGTCGCTCAAGGGTCAGCCGGTCTCGCGGGAAAACTTCGTTGCTGCTGCCGACGCGATGCTGCGCGACGCTCAGCCGCTGGCGCACAACGCTTTCAAGATCAAGCTGGCCCGCCGCGCGATCGTTCGCGCCTTGAGCGACGCCACCTTGGGAGGGACTGTTTAATGAACGCCAACACACCAATCCCGGGAAGCTCCGCGCTGGGCCAACCGATGGACCGCGTCGACGGACGCCTGAAAGTCACCGGCCAGGCCCGCTACGCCGGTGAGTACCCGGAGCATGGCTTGCTGCATGCTAGCGTCGTGTCCAGCACCATCGCCTCGGGCCGCGTCGTGCGCATCGATGCGACCCAAGCGCTGGCGGTGCCCGGCGTGGTGGCGGTCATTGATCACACCAATCGCCCGCACATCGCCAGCTATGACGAGCCTTATCAGGACGCCGATGCGGCCGAAGGTTCGCCGTTCCGCCCGTTCTATAACGATCGCGTGCTCTACAGCGGCCAGCCGCTGGCGTTGGTGGTGGCAGACACCCTTGAGCTGGCGCGGCATGCCGGCTCCCTTGTGCGTATCGAATACGAAACCGAGTCGCACCAGACCGACCTCGGCGTCGGCCAGAGTGACGCCCACACGGCACCTGCCGAAACGCCAAAGCCGCGCGGGGATTTTTCGCGCGCATTCGCCCAGGCGGCGGTGACGGTCG
Source organism: Pseudomonas sp. PS02290 (assembly GCF_029960075.1). Taxonomy (NCBI): domain Bacteria; kingdom Pseudomonadati; phylum Pseudomonadota; class Gammaproteobacteria; order Pseudomonadales; family Pseudomonadaceae; genus Pseudomonas; species Pseudomonas sp. PS02290. The sequence continues at coordinate 41,030 of NZ_JASCOY010000022.1, read as the reverse complement.
ACACCCACTACAGCACGCCTAACGAACACCACAATCCGATGGAACCCCACGCGTCGACGGTGTTTTACAAGGCCGACGGCAGCCTGGAGATTCACGATAAAACCCAGGGCACGCAGAACTGCCAGGACTACCTGCACAGCGTGTTCGGCCTGGAGAAAGAAAAGATTCGCGTCCTCGCCGCCTTCGTCGGTGGCGCGTTCGGTTCCGGCCTGCGCCCGCAATACCAACTGCCACTGGCCGTGATGGCAGCGCTGAAACTCCAGCGTTCGGTACGCCTGACGCTGACCCGCCAGCAGATGTTCACCTTCGGCTACCGCCCCCAGACCCTGCAGCACATGCGCCTGGGTGCTTCCAAAGACGGCAAGCTGACAGCGATTGCTCACGACGCGATCGGCCAGACCTCGCGTTTCGAAGACTTCGCCGAGCACGTCGTTGAATGGAGCGGCATGCTCTATCAGTGCGACAACGTGCAGTTGAGCTACAAGCTGGCGCCGCTGGACGTTTACACGCCGCTGGACATGCGCGCACCGGGCGCCGCTTCCGGCATGGTCGCGCTGGAATGCGCCATGGACGAGCTGGCCATTGCGGCCGGCATCGACCCGGTGCAGCTGCGGATCGTCAACTTTGCCGACAGCAACGGCAACGAAGGCAAGCCGTATTCAAGCAAGGAACTGCTGGCCTGTTACGAGCAGGGCGCCGAGCGCTTCGGCTGGAACAAGCGTAACCCCGAGCCGCGCAGCATGCGTCAGGGCCGTCAGCTGGTAGGTTGGGGCATGGCCGGCGGTGTGTGGGAAGCCATGCAAATGCCGGCCAGCGCCAAAGCCAGTATCGACAGCAGCGGCAAGATCACCGTCAGCAGTGCCACCACTGACATCGGCACCGGCACGTACACGGTCATGACTCAGATCGCCGCCGAAGCCGCCGGTGTGAATCCGGACGACGTTACCTTCGTGCTGGGTGATTCTTCGCTGCCGACGTCGCCGTTGCAGGGTGGCTCGTTCACCGTGTCGTCCGTGGGTACTGCCGTGCAGCAGGCCTGCCGTGCTTTGCGCGCCAAGTTGCTCGACGCCGTGCGAATGGCGCATCCGCAATACGCGGTGGTGGACATGGCCGACGTCGGTTACGGCGACGGTTATCTGCTCATCGACGATCAGCGTTTTGCCTATGCCGACATCGTCCGCGAGTCGTCCCACGAGACGCTGGAAGTGCAAATCGACGCCAAGCCTGACGACAAGCGCGAAGGCTATTCGACGGCGACTCACTCGGCGGTGTTCGTCGAAGTGTTGGTGGACGAAGACCTGGGCACCATTCGCGTTAATCGTGTGGTGGACGCAGTCGCGGCGGGCCGCGTGGTCAACCCGAAAACCGCGCGCAGCCAGATCCTCGGCGGCGTGGTCTGGGGCATTGGTCAGGCGTTGCAGGAAGAGAGCCAGACCGACCATACCCTCGGGCGCTTCATGAACCATAGCCTGGCCGAGTACCACATCCCGGTGAACGCCGACATCGGTGAGATCGACGTGTTGTTCGTGGAAGAGAACGACGACATAGTCAATGATCTGGGCTCCAAGGGTGTAGGCGAGATCGGCATCGTCGGCGTGGCTTCTGCCATCGCCAATGCCATCTTCCACGCCACGGGCAAGCGTGTTCGGGAATTCCCGATTACGCTGGATAAAGTGCTTTAACCCACGCCGGACCTTGTAGCCTGACCGTTCCACGCGCTGCGTGGGAACGGTCATCTGCTGCTGAACCCCCTTCATTCAATGTCGCCCCAGTGCAAGCACAGGTCGCGCTGGTGCGCTTGATGCTCAGGCCTGCTGCGTACCTTGCATCGACGCGGCAGCCATCGAATTGCCGCGGGTCTTCAAGCCTTGAAAAACTGCCGAAAAGAGCTGAATAAAATAACGAGCCGAGCCGAGGAGCACCCATGAAGTCATTTATTCGTCATTTCAGTTGCGCTGTGTTGATGCTGAGCAGCACCGTCCTGCTGGCGGCGGAACCCGCCAAATGCCAGAACGTGCGCATGGGTGTGGTCAACTGGACGGACGTCGTCGCCACCAGCGCTGTCGCCGAAGTGCTGCTGCAGAACATGGGGTACGACGTGAAACAGACCAGCGCCGCCCAGCAAATCGTCTTCGGTGGTCTGCGTGACGATCGACTCGACGTCTTCATGGGTTACTGGAAACCGGCGATGGACAAGAACATCGCGCCCTTTGTGGCGGCCAATCAGGTCAAGGTGCTCGACGTGCCCAGCATGAGCGATGCCCAGGCCACGCTGGCGGTGCCGGATTACGTGGCGTCAGGCGGGCTGAAAACCTTCGGCGATATCGCCAGATTCAAGGACAAGCTCGGCGGCAAGATCTACGGCATCGAGCCCGGCACCGGTGCCAACGCCAACATCAAGGGCATGATCGAGAAGAACCAGTTCGGCCTCGGCGGCTTCCAGTTGGTCGAGTCCGGCGAAGCGGGCATGCTCGCGGCGGTGCAGCGCGCGATCAAGCGTAACGAATGGGTGGTATTCGTCGGCTGGACCCCGCACCCGATGAACATCAATATGAAGATCGCCTACCTCACCGGCAGCGAAGACGTGTTCGGCCCGGGCGAAGGTGCGGCGACCGTTTCAGTGGTCACGGCGCCCGATTACGCGGCTCGTTGCCCGAACGTCAGCAAGCTGATGAGCGACCTGAAGTTCACCGCCGCTCAGGAAAGCCAGATGATGGTGCCGATCATGGACCGCAAGGCGCCGAACGACGTTGCCCGCCAGTGGCTCAAGGATCATCCTGAAGACATGAAACGCTGGCTGGATGGCGTGACCACCTTCGATGGCAAGGATGCTGCGGCCGCCGTGCAAGTGGCGGTGAACAAGTAAATCAACAGGCCTGGCCAAGGGCTCGGGCTGGAGCAGCCAATGCCCACGTCTTACCCGTTGTCACCCGAGATGTCGGCGTTCGTGACCAAAACGCTGAGCTTCAGCAGCGCGTCGGAGGACATCAACGAGCAGCGCCGTGCGTATGCGCGGATGAGCGAAGCGTTCACACCCGCCCGTCCGGCAAATCTCGATGTCAGGGATTTTGCCCTCGGCGGCGTGGCGGTGCGCAGTTACCGACCTCGGCGGCTGTCCCTCGAACACCCGGCGCCGTGCGTGATGTATATCCACGGCGGCGGCTGGGTGGTCGGCGATCTGGATTCCCATGACTTTCTGACCGCAGCCCTGGCGGCCGACCTCAACGCCGTGGTCGTCGCCGTGGATTACCGGCTGGCGCCCGAACACCCGTTTCCCGCAGGATTCGGCGACTGTCTGGCGGTCTGGCACGCCTTGCAGATTCAGGCGCAGCGGCTGGACATCGACCCGCGTCGCATCGCCATTGCCGGGGACAGCGCCGGTGGCAATCTCGCCGCTGCGGTGTGTCTGGCGCTGCGCGATTCCGGTGAGCGTCAGCCAGTGGGGCAGGCGCTGATTTACCCCGAGCTCGGGGGCGACACCGATCTGCCCTCGCGCCGTGAATGCGCCGACGCACCGCTTCTTTCCACCGATGAGCTGGGGTTCTACCGGCAGATGTACATGGCGCCGGACGAACAATCGGCCTACGCCCGTCCGCTCCACGCAGCTGATTTCCATGACCTGGCGCCTGCGTTTATTGCCGTCGCGCAGTTCGACCCGTTGCGTGACGACGGTGTTGCCTACGAGCGCGCGCTGCGTGAAGCGGGCGTGCGCACCGAGTTCGATCCCGGTCTCGGGCTGCTTCACGGTAGCCTCAGGGCCAAAGGCCAAGTGCCGGAAGTCGACGCGCTTTATCAGCGACTGATTTCTGCGCTGATGGGCTTTATTCGCGATCCGTTGTAGGACCTTCTACTCGGGCTTTTTCAGTGCTGCGCTGCAACTCCACGCACCCTGTTCTGCTTCCCGCCAACTGCACCGCCCTGGCGGGTGAGTCAACTCGCCACGCGACAAAAGACCACGCAGAGCAAGTGCCGAAATGGGACTACTCTTTCACTGTCAGCTGACCTGGATCAATGCTCTGAACTGTATTGATCGAACTGGCCGCCTGACGCATCCCCCGGTCGCCGACCTGAGCACGAATCCAAGAGAACAAACGCCACACCTCGTACTCAATACACCGGGGGCAGTCGCTGAAGGCCCTGAGTCTGAAGCCAGTTCCACCTGATAGAGGAAGACCTATGTTCGGCTTAGAGGCGCTCGATCTCGCCCGAATCCAGTTTGCGTTCACCGTTTCATTTCACATTCTTTTCCCTGCCATCACCATTGGTCTGGCGAGCTTCCTTGCGGTGCTTGAAGGCTTGTGGCTGAAAACCCATGACAACACCTACCGCGACCTTTATCACTTCTGGTCGAAGATCTTTGCCGTCAACTTCGGCATGGGTGTGGTTTCGGGTCTGGTCATGGCGTATGAGTTCGGTACCAACTGGAGCCGCTTCTCCGATTTCGCCGGCGCGGTCACCGGGCCGCTGCTGACCTATGAAGTGCTCACCGCATTCTTCCTCGAAGCGGGTTTTCTCGGCGTCATGCTGTTCGGCTGGAACCGCGTCGGTCGCGGCCTGCACTTCTTCGCCACTTCGATGGTGGCCGTCGGCACACTGATTTCGACCTTCTGGATTCTGGCTTCCAACAGCTGGATGCAAACCCCCCAGGGCTTCGAGATCGTCGATGGCCGGGTGATTCCGGTGGACTGGTTCGCGGTGATCTTCAACCCGTCGTTCCCGTATCGACTGACGCACATGGCAATCGCTGCCTTTGTCGCAACGGCGTTCTTCGTCGGCGCCTCGGCGGCCTGGCATCTGCTGCGTGGCCGCGACAACCCGGCGATTCGCAGAATGCTGTCCATGGCCATGTGGATGGCGTTGATCGTTGCGCCGATTCAGGCAATGGTGGGCGACGCTCACGGCTTGAACACCCTGGAGCACCAGCCGGCCAAGATCGCCGCCATCGAAGGTCACTGGGAAAACGTCGGCGGCGAGCCGACCCCGCTGATCCTCTTCGGCATCCCGGACATGAAGGAGGAGCGCACCAAGTACGCCGTCGAGATTCCGTACCTGGGCAGCCTGATCCTGACCCACAGCCTGGACAAGCAGATTCCGGCGCTGAAGTCCTTCCCGCCGGAGGACCGTCCGAATTCGCTGATCGTGTTCTGGTCGTTCCGCGTCATGGTGGCGCTGGGCATGCTGATGATCGCGGTCGGTCTGTGGAGCGCCTGGCTGCGCTGGCGCGGCGGGCTGTACACCAATCGCTGGTTCTTGCGTCTGGTCATGTGCATGGGGCCGGCCGGTCTGCTCGCCATGCTGGCGGGCTGGTTCACCACCGAAATCGGGCGTCAGCCGTGGGTGGTCTATGGGCTGATGCGTACTGCCAATGCGGCGTCCCGCCACAGCGTTGAGCAGCTGAGCATCACGCTGGTGTTGTTCGTCGTGGTGTATTTCCTGCTGTTCGGCACAGGCTTCGGCTACATGATGCGTCTGGTACGCAAAGGGCCCAAAACCCACGAAGGGGATACTCCGGCACATGGCGGACCTGGGCAGAAACGCACCCCAGCGCGTCCTCTCTCTGCTGCTGATGAAAGCAGCACGGACCACCGCAAAGACAGCCTGACTGAGGGGAACTGAGCCATGGGTATCGATCTTCCACTGATCTGGGCCGTGATCATCATCTTCGGCGTCATGATGTACGTCATCATGGACGGCTTCGATCTGGGCATCGGGATACTGTTCCCGTTTATGAAGGACAAGACCGACCGCGACGTGATGATGAACACCGTCGCGCCGGTCTGGGACGGCAACGAGACCTGGCTGGTGCTGGGCGGGGCCGGCTTGTTCGGCGCCTTCCCGCTGGCCTACTCGGTCGTGCTTGAGGCGCTGTATCTGCCGCTGATCTTCATGCTGTTCGGGCTGATCTTCCGCGGCGTTGCATTCGAGTTCCGCTTCAAGGCCACCGACGTCAAGCGGCACCTGTGGGACAAGGCGTTCATCGGCGGTTCGCTGGTGGCGACGTTCTTCCAGGGCGTGGCACTGGGCGCGTACATCGACGGCATTCCCGTGGTCGACCGTGCCTATGCCGGAGGCGGGCTGGACTGGCTGACGCCGTTCTCGATCTTCTGTGGTCTGGCGCTGATCGTGGCCTATGCCTTGCTCGGCTGCACCTGGCTGATCATGAAAACCGAGGGGCCGTTGCAGAAAGCGATGCACGATCTGGCACGCCCTTTGGCCCTGGCCACGCTGGTGGTCATGGCCATCGTCAGCCTGTGGACGCCGCTGGCCCACCAAGCCATCGCCGATCGCTGGTTCAGCCTGCCAAACCTGTTGTGGTTCATGCCGGTGCCGGCGCTGGTCATGCTGACGATGTACGGCCTGTTCAAAGCGGTGGCGCGTAATGCCAACTACGCACCGTTCCTCCTGACGCTGGTGTTGATCTTCCTCGGCTACAGCGGGCTGGGTATCAGCCTGTGGCCGAACATCATTCCGCCGACTGTGTCGATCTGGGCAGCGGCATCGCCGCCACAGAGTCAGGGGTTCATGCTGGTCGGTACACTGTTCATCATTCCGCTGATCCTGGGTTACACGTTCTGGAGCTACTACGTATTCCGCGGCAAAGTCACCCACGAACACGGCTATCACTAGCAGGCAATGGCCCCGGTTTCTCCTCGGGGCCCCACTGCGGGAGAAGAGGGTTTAGCGATGTCGGTTAAAGAATCTGTTCAGCACGAAGCCCGGAATCAGGATGAGCACAGCCGCGAGGTTGATCCAGCGCAGGGCAAGCCACTGTGGCAGCGCATCGGCTGGCTAGTGGTCATCTGGACCGGCAGCGTGCTGGCCCTCTTCGTGGTCGCCATGCTGCTGCGCATGTTCATGACAGCGGCAGGCATGAAGTCCCACTGAGTGATGCTCGCTCAATAAAAAACCCGCTTCGGCGGGTTTTTTTGTGCGGTCATGTTGGCGTTGCTGCAACACTTTGGGAGCGAGTTTGCTCGCGAAGAGGATTCTACTTACGCGCTTTGAGAATCACGAATTTCGGCGTCGCCGCCACTTGCTCCACGCCCCTGAACAACCGAGCCAGTTTGCTGTGATAGCCCAGGTGCCGGTTGCCGACGATGTACAGCGCGCCGCCGGTGACCAGTGCCGAGCGCGCCTGCTGGAACATCCGCCAGGCGAGGAAATCGCCGACCACTTGCTGCTGATGGAAGGGCGGATTGCACAGGATGACGTCCAGCGAATCGGGTTCCTGCGCCGCCAGCCCGTCACCTGCGTGAATCACCGCCGGGCGCTTGCCGAAGGCCAACGCCCAGTTCTCCTGCGCCGACTGCACCGCCATGAATGACTCGTCCACCAGCGTGTAATGAGCGTCGGGGTTTTCCAGCGCGCTGGCGATGGCGAGCACGCCATTGCCGCAACCCAGATCGGCGACCCGCGCTGAGCCCAGGCCCTTGGGCAAGTACGGCAGGAAGGCGCGGGTGCCGATGTCCAGACTGTCGCGGCAGAACACGTTGGCGTGGTTGATCAACTCGATCTTCGGCTCGTCCAGCGTGTAACGGGTGGGGTAGGGCGAGGGTTGCACGGTTTTGGCTTCAGGCGTGCAAAACAGCAGCCGCGCCTTTTTTACCGCGAGCGATGCCTGCACCGGGCCGATGTACTCTTCCATCAGCTCCCCCGCGGAGCGTGGCAGGTGCTTGATCATGCCGGCAGCGACGACTCTGGCGTTCGGGGCCAGTTGGCCCTGCAAACGAATCAGCTGCTCTTCCAGCAAGGCGAGGGTCTTGGGTACGCGAATCAGCACCCAGTCGAAGGGACCGGTCAACGGCGCGCTCGCCGGGATCACAGGCACCGCGTCGTAGGTCAGGCCATTGCGCACCAGGTTCTTTTCCAGGGCCTGAGCGCTGAGGTACGAATCCGTGCCGCTGACCACCGTGGCATGGGGCGCAAGGCTCGCTGCGAGCGCGCCGAAACTGTCGTTGAGCACCAGCACCCGCGTTTGCAGCGTCACGCCCTGTTCAGCGACATGGTTGAGCAGGTACTCGTCGGCAGCATCGAAGGCCTGCAAGGGCTCATCCGACTGCTCCGGCTGGCGGATCAGGTCGAGCTGGGCAAACGGGGTGGTAAGCAGCGGCATGGGCGGAGCAGTTCCAGTCGTTGATGGCGCGACCGGCGTATCGGCGGCAGTTACACCTGCGCCGGCGTGTCCAGGTTCGCAAAGCCGGCGATTTTACGTGTTTTTGCCCGCGCGCACCGGGCTTTTCTCCCCTGCCTCACCTTGCGCCTAGATCACCCCATCTTTCGTTGCCTGGACCACTGCCGACATCTTGTTGCAGGCGCCGATCTTCTGGATGGCTTTGCCAACGTGGAAGTTAACGGTGCGCGCTGTGACATCCAGGATCAACGCGACTTCTGCCGCCGTCTTGCCAGTCGCGGACCACTTCAATACCTCTACCTCCCTGATCGTCAGGCCCTTGTAGGCGAGCGTCTGCGCGTTCGCCGTGCAGTCTTCCCCCAGCTTCCTAATACCCATCGTGTGCCTCCATGCTCAGTCTTGATCGTCCTGATCGAAGTCTAGGAAACAATTACGGCCCGGGATGGAGCGCGGTTCGTGGTCGCGTCGAAGTACCGCCCCGATTAGCTGCAGACATGATTTGTAAAAGCTAAGGGAATCATGAGGTTAGGGCGATTGTGTGCGTCTGCATGAATCACCTGGCGATAACGCCGATAGCGAAATGCTCTAAAAATCGCATCAGTCGTTGCGGATATCACTACAAACCGGTGGTGTTTATCACGGCGGGTTTGCGGGACACTGATCACCCTTTTTGTGAGACAGGAGCCAGGAGCGCCCCATGACTGCCAGTGCAGAGAAATTCACCCGGCAAACGCTGCTGGACGTTACGCCGCTGACTCCCAGTCTCTTTACCTTTCGCACCACCCGCGATCCCGGTTTCCGCTTCACGGCAGGACAGTTCGCACGTTTGGGCGTGACCAAAGCCGACGGCACCACGGTGTGGCGGGCGTACTCGGTGGTGTCTTCGCCCTTCGATGAATTCCTCGAGTTCTTCTCCATCGTGGTGCCCAACGGCGAATTCACCAGCGAGCTGAGCCGGCTTCGTCAGGGCGACACGCTGATGGTGGAAAAACAGGCGGTGGGTTACCTGACCCTTGATCGCTTCACCGATGGTCGCGACCTCTGGATGTTATCCACAGGGACCGGCGTTGCGCCGTTCCTGTCGATCCTGCAGGACTTCGAGGTCTGGGAAAAATTCGAGCGCATCATTCTGGTGTACAGCGTCCGCGAGTCCCGTGAACTGGCCTACCAGCAGCTCATCGCCGAGCTGACCCAGCGCGAATACCTGGCCGAGTACGCGCACAAGTTCAGATTCATCGCAACGGTGACGCGGGAGCCGCATCCCGGTGCGCTCAACGGACGGATTACCACGCTGATCGAAAACGGTGAGTTGGAGAAGGCGGCCGGCGTCGCGCTGACACCCGAGCACTCACGGGTGATGATCTGCGGCAATCCGCAGATGATCGAGGACACCCGCGCGGTACTGAAAACCCGTGACATGCGCCTGGCGTTGACGCGCAAGCCGGGACAGATTGCGGTGGAGAATTACTGGTAGGTGTGTGCTGCGGTAGCTGCTGAAAAACCTTTGTGGGAGCGAGCTTGCTCGCGAAGGCTCACTTTCATTCACTAGAGAAAGTGGCTGAATGCCCCGGCCCCTTCGTGAGCAAGCTCACTCCCACATGTTATGACCGGCCTCAAACGAACCGGTCAGGCGTCACTGGCAGTGGCGCAGCCGGCTTGCTGTTTTGCTCTTTCAGCAGGTCGCGTATTTCGCCCAGCAGCAGCTCTTCCTTGGACGGGGTTGGCGGCAAGGTCGGTGCTTTGGCCTCTTCGCGTTTCAGGCGGTTGATCGCCTTGACGCCCATGAAGATGGCGAATGCGACGATGATGAAGTCGATCACGGTCTGAATGAACTTGCCGTAGGCCAGCACCACCGCAGGTGCAGTCCCTTCAGCAGGCCGCAGCATGATGGCCAGATCACTGAAGTCCACGCCGCCGATCAGCAACCCGAGGGGCGGCATGATTACATCGCCGACGAACGACGAAACGATCTTGCCGAATGCCGCGCCGATGATGATACCGACGGCCATGTCGACGACGTTTCCTTTTACGGCAAAGGCTTTGAACTCGCTTAGTACGCTCATGGGTGTATTCCTTTGTTACAGATGAGAGTGGTAAATGCAGTGTAAGTCAGCTACCTGCATCTCGCTTAATCCATGCAATCGACCGGGTCCGTCCCGGTAAGTTTTATTTAATCCTCCAAAAGCGTGCGTGCCCGATGGCGCTGCAACCGGCGGTTTGAGGCATCGGGTATGATTGCCCTCTTTTTACATCGGGGGTGTCATGGCCAAGGCCAAACGCATGTACGGCTGCACCGAGTGCGGTTCGACGTTTCCCAAATGGGCCGGCCAGTGCAGCGAATGCGGTGCCTGGAATACCCTCGTTGAAACCGTGATCGACAACAGTACGGCGGCTGCGCCCAGCGGTCGTTCCGGCTGGACCGGCCAGCAGGCGCAGATTAAAACCCTGGCGGAAGTCAGTGTTGAAGAAATCCCGCGTTTTTCCACCAACTCCACTGAGCTGGACCGCGTTCTTGGCGGCGGCCTGGTGGATGGCTCTGTGGTGTTGATTGGCGGCGACCCCGGCATCGGCAAATCGACCATTCTGTTGCAGACCCTCTGCGCCATCGCCGAGCGCATGCCGGCGCTGTACGTCACTGGCGAAGAGTCGCAGCAGCAGGTCGCGATGCGCGCCCGTCGGCTTGGCTTGCCCCAGGACAAACTGCGGGTCATGACCGAGACCTGCATCGAAACCATCATTGCCACGGCGCGCATCGAGCAGCCGAAGGTCATGGTGATCGATTCGATTCAGACCATCTTCACCGAACAGCTGCAATCAGCGCCCGGCGGCGTATCCCAGGTTCGCGAGAGTGCCGCATTGCTGGTGCGCTACGCCAAGCAGAGCGGCACCGCGATCTTTCTGGTCGGCCACGTCACCAAGGAAGGCGCGCTTGCCGGGCCTCGGGTGCTGGAGCACATGGTCGACACCGTGCTGTATTTCGAAGGCGAGTCCGATGGCCGCCTGCGTTTGCTGCGTGCGGTCAAAAATCGCTTCGGCGCCGTCAACGAATTGGGGGTCTTCGGCATGACCGACAAAGGCCTGAAAGAAGTCTCGAACCCCTCGGCGATCTTTCTCACACGAGCGCAGGAAGAAGTCGCGGGCAGTGTGGTCATGGCCACGTGGGAAGGCACCCGCCCGATGTTGGTCGAAGTGCAGGCGCTGGTCGATGACAGCCACCTTTCCAACCCGCGTCGCGTGACCTTGGGGCTGGATCAAAACCGGCTGGCCATGCTGCTGGCGGTACTGCACCGCCACGGCGGCATCCCCACCCATGACCAGGATGTGTTTCTCAACGTCGTGGGCGGGGTGAAAGTGCTGGAAACCGCTTCCGACCTGGCCTTGATGGCCGCCGTCATGTCCAGCCTGCGCAACCGTGCGCTGCCGGGCGACTTGCTGGTGTTTGGCGAAGTGGGCTTGTCCGGCGAAGTTCGGCCCGTGCCCAGTGGGCAGGAGCGTCTCAAGGAAGCGGCCAAGCACGGCTTCAAACGCGCCATCGTGCCCAAGGGCAACGCCCCGAAAGAGTCGCCGCCGGGCCTGACGGTGATTGGCGTGACTCGCCTGGATCAAGCACTGGACGCGTTGTTCGAGTAAGGACAGCGCGTTCTATAGATGTATGAGTGCGCCCAGCTCACGCTCCAGTTCATCGTGATCGGCAATATTGAGTTCGATCAGTCGACGCAGGTGCGTCACTGAATCGAGCTCGATGTGCTTGCAGACAAACCCCAGGTGATTGTGATCATCGTGGGTCAGCTGCACTTCCATCACGACATCAATACCGTCCTGCAACTCAATGTCGACCATGAAGCGTTCATCGGGATCACCCTCCCAGGGTGACGGCTTTTCGATCAGCAGCCCCTTGAGCGACAGGTCGATCAGCTGAACCGTCCAGGTTTTGCCGCCTTGTGTGAGTTTCGTTTTCGCGTCGAATGCAACACGTTTGAAGCGACGACGATCTTTGTGGTTCTCGGTCATTACGCTACTACTCCTTCAGCGCCTGAAGCGCCCGCTGCGTTGACTATAGGACAAATATCGCGCTAGACCATCGTGGGGGTAGCCTTTCGCTCCGGCGGCGCTAAACTCCGCTTGCTGAACAACAATAAGTCCACTCAGTTGGAAACAAAAAAAATGAAAAACAATAATGGTCTGCTGCGCCACGTGCCCTGGCTGATTGTTGCGATCCTTGGGGCCTGGGCTCTGGGAGTGGTTGCATTGCGTCGCGGGGAGGCGATCAATGCACTCTGGATTGTGGTCGCCGCAGTGGCCATTTATCTGGTCGCTTATCGCTATTACAGCCTGTTCATCGCAACCAAGGTCATGCAACTCGACCCGACTCGGGCCACCCCCGCGGTGCTCAAGAACGACGGGCTCGACTACGTTCCCACCAATAAACACATTCTCTTCGGTCACCACTTTGCTGCCATTGCCGGGGCCGGTCCGCTGGTCGGTCCGGTGCTCGCCGCGCAGATGGGCTATCTGCCCGGCACGCTCTGGCTGATCGCCGGCGTCGTGCTGGCGGGTGCGGTTCAGGACTTCATGATCCTGTTCCTGTCCACGCGCCGTAACGGTCGCTCCCTGGGCGACATGGTGCGCGAAGAAATGGGCCGCATCCCTGGCACCATCGCGTTGTTCGGCTGTTTCCTGATCATGATCATCATCCTCGCGGTGCTGGCGCTGATCGTCGTCAAGGCACTGGCCGAGAGCCCATGGGGCATGTTCACGGTCATGGCGACGATTCCGATCGCGATGTTCATGGGCATCTACATGCGCTTCATCCGCCCGGGCCGCATCGGCGAGATCTCGGTGGTGGGCGTCGTGCTGTTGCTGCTGTCGATCTGGGTCGGTGGCCTTGTGGCAGCGAGCCCTGAGTGGGCGCCGATGTTCACCTTCACTGGCGTGCAGATCACCTGGATGCTGGTCGGTTACGGTTTTGTCGCAGCCATGCTGCCGGTCTGGCTGGTGTTGGCGCCTCGCGACTACCTGTCCACGTTCCTCAAAATCGGCACCATCATCGCGCTGGCGATCGGCATCCTGATTCTTGCGCCTGAGCTGAAAATGCCTGCGCTGACGCAGTTCACCGACGGCACCGGTCCGGTCTGGAAAGGCACCCTGTTCCCGTTCCTGTTCATCACCATTGCCTGTGGCGCCGTCTCCGGTTTCCACGCCCTGATTTCTTCGGGCACCACGCCGAAGCTGCTGGATAACGAAGTCAACGCCCGTTACATCGGTTACGGCGGCATGCTCATGGAATCGTTCGTGGCGATCATGGCCATGGTCGCGGCCTCGGTCATCGAGCCAGGCGTGTACTTCGCGATGAACAGCCCGGCGGCCATCGTCGGCTCCGATGTCGCTTCGGTCGCGCAGATGGTCAGCAGTTGGGGTTTCCTCATCACACCGGATCAATTGACCGCTGTGGCGAAGGACATCGGCGAAAACACCGTGCTGGCCCGTGCCGGTGGTGCACCGACTCTGGCGGTGGGTATCGCGCAGATCCTGCACCAGGCCTTTCCGGGTCAGAACACTATGGCGTTCTGGTACCACTTCGCGATTCTGTTTGAAGCGCTGTTCATCCTGACGGCAGTCGATGCCGGTACCCGTGCCGGCCGCTTCATGCTGCAGGACCTGCTGGGCAGTTTCGTGCCTGCGCTGAAACGCACCGAGTCCTGGACCGCCAACGCCATCGGTACCGGTGGTTGCGTCGCGCTGTGGGGGTATCTGCTGTATCAGGGCGTGATCGATCCGCTGGGCGGGATCAACACGTTGTGGCCACTGTTCGGTATCTCCAACCAGATGCTCGCGGGTATCGCGCTGATGCTGGCGACGGTCGTGCTGATCAAAATGAAGCGTCAGCAGTACGTCTGGGTCACCATCCTGCCGGCTTCATGGCTGCTGATCTGCACCGTGACCGCAGGCTTCATCAAGCTGTTCGACCCGAGCCCTGCGGTAGGCTTCCTGGCGCTGGCGAAGAAATACAGCGCGGCGGCAGACGCCGGTCAGGTGCTGGCTCCGGCCAAGACCATGGATCAGATGCAGCACGTGATATTCAACGCGTACACCAACGCCACCCTGACCACATTGTTCCTGTTCGTGGTCCTGAGCATTCTGTTCTATGCGTTGAAGGTCGGTCGGGCGGCGTGGGTCAAGAAAGAGCGTACCGACAAGGAATCGCCGTTCCAGGCTTTCCCGGAAACCCACTGAGTGCGCTGTAACGCGAGGAGCTGCCTATGTTCAACGATCTGAGTCGCCTGGGTAAGTATCTCGGTCAGGCCGCTCGCCTCATGGTGGGCATGCCGGATTACGACAACTACGTTGAGCATATGCAGAAGACTCACCCGGACAAGCCGGTGATGTCCTACGAAGCGTTCTTTCGGGAACGCCAGGACGCACGTTACGGCGGGAAGGGCGGGCCCAAGTGTTGCTAATGATGTGACCCTGGGTCATGTAGGAGTGAGCTTGCCCGCGATGCGCTGATTCAGTCGCCGCTGTACTGACTGACATTTCGAATCGCCAGCAACTTCACTCCTGTTTTTTTTCAGTGAATCGAGGTCTTTTTTTGTTCACACCTATCCCCGTCACGATCCTCAGCGGCTTTCTCGGCGCCGGCAAAACCACTCTGCTGCGCCATTTGCTCAAAGAAGAGCACGGCCTGAAGATCGCCGTGATCGAGAACGAATTCAGTGACGCCGGCGTCGACACCCAGCTGCTGGGCGATGAGCCCGTGCAGGTGATGACCCTGTCCAACGGCTGCGTCTGCTGCACCATTCACACCGACCTCACCAAAGCGCTGTATCTGCTGCTGGAACGCCTCGACAGTGGCGAGATCGCCTTCGATCGGCTGGTCATCGAATGCACCGGCCTGGCAGACCCCGCACCGGTGGCGCAGACCTTCTTCATCGACGAGGAGCTGTGCGAGCGCTACATCCTCGACGGCATCATCACGCTGGTTGACGCGGCCCACGCCGACACGCACCTGGAGCAGACCATCGCCCAGGCGCAGATTGGCTTTGCGGATCGTCTGCTGGTGAGCAAGACCGATTTGGTGGATGAGGCGACCTTCACCGCGCTAAGCGAGCGACTGACCCGCATCAACCGACGCGCGCCGATCCGTGTGGTCGAGCACGGCAAGATTGATCTGGCCGAGTTGCTGGATGTGCGCGGCTTCAACCTGAACGCTGACATCGGCGGGATGACCCTACGCCCGGCGGCTCCGGCAGGCCGCTCCATCGACCGGATCAGCAGCCTGGTTCTGCGCAGTGACCAGCCGCTGGATATCGACAGGCTCAGCACCTTCATGAACGAGCTGCTGGAAGAGCACGGCAAACAACTGCTGCGCTACAAAGGCGTGCTGAACATCGCTGGCGAAGACCGCAAGCTGGTGTTTCAGGGGGTGCTGAAGCTGTACGGATTTGATTTCGATGTGGAGTGGGCGGATGGCGAAAAGCGCGAAAGCGTGATCGTGTTCATTGCCGATGAACTGCCGGAAGAGAAGATCCGGGCGGGGTTTGCAGGCGTTGCTGCAGATTAGATATCGCGTGCGGGAATGGTCCGTAAGAGGAGCTATCCCGCCTGCGTAGGACCGTTCCGAATCGTACTTTCAACCCCCCTCCCTACGCTTCTAAACCCTACATCCCGTCCCTATCCTTGCTGGATCTGAAGTCAAGCAAGGACGGGCAGCCTCATGTCCAAGCCCTACGTGTTCATCAATGACCGCACACAAACCTACTTCACGCTCAAAGCTCGGGTCGGCGGCAGCGCAAAGTTTGATGTGCTGAATGCGCACATTCGCAATGTGGTGGTTATGCCGGGCCAGCTGGTGATTGTCAGCGACGGTTCGATGGGCAGCCTCACGGCAGAAGAAACCGAGCTGATGAACCTGGCGTGGAACGTCCATCGACAGGTTAAAGGCTCGGGCAGCGAACTGATCAAGAACTACGACCTGATGCAGAACATGCTCAGTTACGGATCGCTGGGCGTCGGCGCCGCCACAGGCAGTCGGAGTAAACACCTTAACGGCGTGCAGAAAACCCTCGAAGAAATCGAGCGGCTGTACAAGCTGTCGCTGGCACGCGGCACGGCCATCGCCCGGCAGGAGTTCATCAACCAGCGGCGCGTGCTGTTTGCCAGGCTGGATGTTCAGCTGGAAGGTATCGCCCGCTGGGGGACCGGGTTGACTAAAAAAGGCCCACTGAAAAAGATGCTGGGGCTATCGACCAAAAGTTATCTGCGCACCGGGGAGATACAGGGCTACGCCGCGCGAATTGCGAAGATCGCCAAGGTGGCGAAGTTGCTGAAGCATGGGACGGCGGTTGGGATTGGGTTGAATATCGCATCAACCGCGCTTGAGATTAAGGAAGCTTGCTCGACCGGGCGGGAGGAAGTATGTCGACGGGCTCATTATGTTGAAGGCTCAAAGTTAGTGGGGGGCGTGCTACTCGGACTTGCCGGGGGGGAAGTGGGGGCAGTAGCCGGGCCGGTGGTGTGTCTGGCTGTGTTTGGTGCGCCTACCTTGGGGCTAGCTGCTTTAGGTTGCGGAATTATTGCCGGCGGGGCTTTAGCCTATGCAAGCGGCACAATGGGCGAAGCAGGTGGCGAACTTCTTGGGGAGAAGCTCTACGAATGGACACCCTGATTTCATACGACGCGGCTATTTGGTTGACGCTGATAGAATTCGTTTTGATCTTCATCCACTTGGTCTCGTCTCATATCTTTTTCTTGAAATACATGGAGCGCATTGAAGATTATCTTTCCGACATCGAGATGATCGGCTTACATGCAGACTATTACGGTGATACTTGGCTGGGCCGAAGAATGCGCGAGTCGTTCATTACGATGATCTTGATCATGCCGGGTGCATTTAAAAAGCAGGAAGTCATTCCACCGTACAAGCTTCAGAAGCTTCCTGGCCACTTTCGGTTCTGGATCAAATTTTTCTTTTATTCCGCGATAGTTCTTCTTTCTGCAATGACCGTGCTCTACCTGCGTCTAAAGCAGGGAAGCGTGTAGCCAGTTCTTGATTGAAAGACCATCGAAATCTCAGCCCTAACTCCTGATGACTTGCGCCTCTTCGACGTAGACAAGAAGCAGATACGAGGAGACAGCCACAACAAAAAGCCCGGCTAACAAGCCGGGCTTTTCACTTCAAGCAACCGCTATCAAGCGCCGTAAACCGGCAGCTTGGCGCAGATGGCCTGGACCTTCTCACGTACGGCGTTGATCACCGCTTCGTTGTTCAGGTCTGCCAGGATGTCGCAGATCCAGCCGGCCAATTCCTTGCACTCTGCTTCCTTGAAGCCGCGAGTGGTCACGGCCGGAGTGCCAAAGCGCAGGCCGGAGGTGACGAACGGGGAGCGTGGATCGTTTGGCACCGAGTTCTTGTTCACGGTGATAAACGCTTTGCCCAGTGCGGCATCGGCGTCTTTGCCGGAGATGTCCTGCTTGATCAGCGACAGCAGGAACAGGTGGTTTTCAGTACCGCCGGAGACCACGTCGAAACCGCGCTCGATGAACACGCCGGCCATGGCCTTGGCATTTTTCACCACTTGTTCCTGGTAGGTCTTGAACTCAGGCTGCAGTGCTTCCTTGAAGCAAATCGCCTTGGCGGCGATGACGTGCTCCAGAGGACCGCCCTGGCCACCCGGGAAGACAGCGGAGTTCAGCTTCTTCTCGATGTCGGCGTTGGCGCGCGCCAGGATCAGGCCACCGCGCGGGCCGCGCAGGGTTTTGTGGGTGGTGGTGGTAACAACGTCAGCGAAGGGGACCGGGTTCGGGTAAACGCCTGCAGCGACCAGACCGGCCACGTGCGCCATGTCGACGAACAGGTAGGCGCCGACTTTGTCAGCGATTGCGCGGAAACGCGGGAAGTCGAGGATCTGCGAGTAGGCCGAGAAACCGGCAACGATCATTTTCGGTTTGTGCTCGACGGCCAGACGCTCGACTTCGTCGTAATCGATCAGGCCGTTGCCGTCGATGCCGTACTGAACGGCGTTATACAGCTTGCCCGACGAAGAAACGCTGGCGCCGTGGGTCAGGTGACCGCCGTGGGCCAGGCTCATGCCGAGGATGGTGTCGCCAGCATTGAGCAGGGCCAGATATACCGCGCTGTTGGCTTGGGAGCCTGCGTGGGGCTGGACGTTGGCGTAATCGGCGCCGAACAGTTGCTTGGCGCGATCAATGGCCAGTTGCTCGACGATGTCGACGTATTCGCAGCCACCGTAGTAACGCTTGCCTGGGTAGCCTTCAGCGTATTTGTTGGTGAGAACCGAGCCCTGGGCTTCCATGACTGCCGGGCTGGTGTAGTTCTCCGAGGCGATCAGCTCGATGTGATCTTCCTGACGCTTGGCTTCCTGTTCCATGGCGGCGTACAGGTCGGCGTCGTACTTGGCGATGGTCAAATTGCGGCTGAACATGGCGGTCCTCGGGGATCGGGCAGTAGAAAAGGGGAGCATTCTAACCCATCAGGTTTTATCTGGCATATGAAAGCGGGTCATGTGCGTGATGAGCGCTGTGCAAGGCTAAAGTCTGGCCGCAAGCCTCAAGCCTCAAGCCTCAAGCCTCAAGCCTCAAGCCTCAAGCCTCAAGCCTCAAGCCGTAAGCCTCAAGCTAGATGTGCTGCGGCTTCTGCTTGTAGCTTGCCGCTTGAAGCTTGCAACTCGCGTCAGTCGAGCATAAACAGCGCATCGTTGCTGAACTGCGCTTCGAACCGCGTCGCCGGCATGGGGCGGCCGAACAGGTAGCCCTGCACTTCATCGCAGTCGTGTTCACGCAGAAACTCCAGCTGCTCGTGGGTTTCCACGCCCTCGGCAATCACCGACAGATTGAGGCTATGGGCCATGGCGATGATTGCCCGGGCGATTTGCGCGTCCTGTTCGCCGGACGGCAGGCCATCGACGAACGTGCGATCAATCTTCAACACGTCGATGGGGAACTGCTTCAGGTAATTCAGCGACGAGTAGCCGGTGCCGAAGTCATCGACTGCGATGCTCAGGCCCAGCCGCTTGAGCCCGGCCAGAATCTGCATGGCTTCGCTCACCTCACGCATCAGGATGCTCTCGGTCAATTCCAGCTCGAGGCAGGCGGGCGGCAGGCCGATTTCCTGCAGAATACCGGCGATGCGCGTGCCCAACTGGCCGTCCGAAAACTGCCGTGCAGAAATGTTGACCGACACCTTCGGCACGCGGACACGCGCCAGATGCCACTCGCGCAACTGGCGGCACGCCTCCTTGAGCACCCACTCGCCGACCTCGACCACCAGCCCGAGCTCCTCGAGCACCGGGATGAATTCCACCGGCGGCACCAGGCCGCGACGCGGGTGACGCCATCGCAGCAAGGCCTCGGCGCCGGTCAGACGTTTGCCGTCGCCACTGAACTGCGGTTGGTAATACAGCGTGAACTCGCCCTGCTCCAGGGCATGGCGCAGGTCACTTTCCAGCTCCAGACGCTCAAGGGCGGTGGCGTTCATGTCGGCCTGATAAAACTGGAAGTTGTTCTTGCCGCGTTCCTTGGCGTGGTACATCGCCGTGTCGGCGTTCTTCATCAACTGGCTGAGTTCGTTACCATCCTGCGGGCTCAGCGCGATGCCGATACTGGCCGTGACGAAGAACTCGCGGCCCTCCAGCACGAAGGGTTTCACCAGGCTGGCAAGAATCTGTTCGGCCACATGAATCGCCCGGTTCAGCGCGGCCTGTTGGGTGGGGCGAGGTTGCAGCAGCAGGGTGAATTCGTCGCCGCCCATGCGCGCAACAGTGTCGTCTTCGTCGACGCATCCAAGCAGGCGCAAGGCCATTTCCTTGAGCATGCGGTCGCCGGCGGCGTGGCCCAACGAGTCGTTGATCGGCTTGAAGCGATCGAGGTCGAGGAACATCAACACCACCCACGTGTGTTGACGCTCGGCATGTTGCAACGCGCTGTGCAAACGGTCCTGAAACAGCGTGCGGTTGGGTAGATGCGTCAGTGCGTCGTAATAAGCCAGCCGATGGATGCGCTGCTCGCTCGCCTTGCGTTCGCTGATGTCGCTGAAGAAGCACACGTAGCTGGCCAGGTCGCCTTCATCGTCGAGCACGGCGGTAATCCCGACCCATGCCGGGTAATGCTCGCCGTCGCGACGCTTGAGCCACAATTCACCCTCCCAACTGCCGCGCTGGCTCAGCTGTTTGAGGATGTAACCCAGGTGCGCTGCCTGCTGATTTTCGACGGTCAGCATCATCGGCAGTTGATCCAGCACCTGCGACACGGCGTAGCCACTGACCCGCGTAAAGGCGTCGTTGGCCTGCACGATATAACCCGCAGGGTCAGTGATCAGAATGGCCGACGTCGAGTGTTCGAATACCGTGGCCGCCATGCGCAGGTCTTTTTCGGCGCGCCGCTGCTGACTGACATCACGTGCTACGCCCAGAACGCCTTCAAAAGTTCCGGATTCATCCCACACCAGAACCAGACGCAGCTCCACAGGAATCTTGCGGCCATCCGCGCGCAGGCAATCGAACAGGAACAATTGCGTAGGGATCTCGCTGCGCAGGTCCGCCAGCGCGTCGGGCTTTTTCAGCGCTTTACTGATCCGCTGCAGCAGCGCATAAAAGCCGGTGAGCTGCTGCGGGTTGGCGATGATCGCCTTCCAGCCATTCTGCAGAATCCACTCGGCGCTGTAACCCAGCACCGTATTGACCGAGGGGCTGATGTAGTTGGCTAGCAAAAGGCGATCGGTCGAGAAAATGACGTCGCTGATGCTCTCTGCCAGCATCCGGTAACGCTGCTCGCTTTCGCGCAGGGACTGGCTGGCGTCCACTTGATCGGTGATGTCCTTGGCGACGCCGACAATGCGTCGGATCTGACCGTCACTGTCCGCCGCCAGCGCCTGTTCACGGATCTCGAAACGACGCCAGTCGCCGCGTCGGGTGCGGAACCGCAGCTGGCACTGGATCAGGTCGCTGCGGCCATGCTCGGTGCGTACAAGGCGCAACTGCTCATACGCACCGATATCGTCCGGGTGCAGCAGCGTTTCCCAGAAAAGCTCGCCCATCTCATCCAGCTCGGCCGCCTCATAGCCCAGGGCGAGGCCCAGGTTATGGTTGCTGTAAATGATCCGCCGCGTCACCGCATCCAGAACGCAAAGATAATCCGGGACGGTACGCACGACATCCGACCAGAACTGCTCCCGCTCCTGCAGCGACAGCTCGGCCTGCTTGCGGTTGGTGAAATCGCTGATGCTGAGAATGACGGCATTCAAGTCTTCGAGCTGCTCGGGCAGGCGCATGACCAGCCACACGTGTTGGTCACCGCCCTGCGCACCAGGGAGCAGAATTTCGAGCTCCAGCTGACGTTGCCCGTCGAGGACGGCCTGGAGTATCTGCAGACCGATGCCGTTTCGGGCGCGAGGGCAGCCTTCGATCAGTTGCTGCCAGACATGCTGTGCCGATTCTGCGCGCAACAGTTGAGCGGCGACCTGATTGACCTCGGTGATGCGCAACTGCTGAAGCAGGCCGCTGATTTGCTCGGGCTGGCTGATCAGGCGCGCGTTCAGTTCTTCGCCGCTGTTCACTTGCAGGTGCCTGAGATGAGCCGGCAGACCGGAGAGGTCCAGTACGCATAGCGCAACGCCGGTGCCTTCAAATATGTCTTTGTAGCGGCGACGGCTTTGATGCAACTGAAGTTGCCGGCGGCGCAGGCTGCGCAGCGCAAACAACGGAATGATGGAACAGAACAGGGCGAGCAGGCATTTCCCGATCAGCGGGAAGAGCAGCGTCTGGCGGGCTTTCTGCGGGTCGAACAAGCCGCGCAGTTGCCAGTCGCTGTGGGCCAGGGGTTGCAGCAGCACTGTCTGCAATTGACGCTCGGTGGACTGATCGGCATCAAGCAGGTTTTTGTAGAGGGGGCGGCGATTGCTGATGTCTTCCAACAGCCAGACGGGCTGGTAATCCAGATCGCTCTGGCGGGTCAGGGATTTCAGTAGTTCAGGTCTAAGCCGCAGCGCCCAGTAGCGTTCATTGCCAGCGCCGGGCTGACGGATGAACAGATAGAACGTCGCTGCCCCCGGGTCGTTGGCATAAAAGTGTGGGTGACCCTGAATGACCGAATGCATCTGGGTCAAAAAGCCTACGTCACGGGTCTCGCCATCGCTGTCGGCGGTGACATTCCCATCGCTGTCGAGCCAGACCAGGCTTTTCACTGCTGGCATGGACTGACGCAGACTCGCCAGCACTGCCGCTGATTCGTCTGCGGATTGCGAAGGGTCGCGTGCTCCGTCCAGCACATTCAGCGCGACCTGCGCGTTGAGGGCCATGTTCAGGCTCAACCGGTCGGCGAGCTGCACGCTGTAGTCGATGCTGCGCTTGTGCTGACGTTCCTGAGACTGCTGGAACTGTTCGATCATCTGCCATAACAACAGCATCAACATCATCAGGACCAGGACCGCGAGCGCACCTCTGAGCACGCCTCGCAAAGGCACGGTCGTTGCGCTATCGGATGGGCGCAGGGGTGAGATGGGGGTCGGTTTGAGCAAACTGTGATCCTGACTACTGGACTGAATCAACATGTGCGAGACGCACTATAAGCCCGGTGCGCAAAAGGCGGCTAGCATGCCACCGAGCTGTGGCTAAGTGCCAGCGCTAATGGGCCGGACGGTTTGCCCTGTTGCGTGCATTCGGGTAGCTTTGCGCCACGCGCGACGCGCCGGTTTCTGCACGGCATGCTTGCATGATTCAAAAGGCCTGCAAGCATTGCTCCAGCTTTAATACCGGCCCTCGGAAGTTTGTCCCTGCCGCGCCGGTCTGGCTCTGATCAATTCAAGGCCCGGAATCGCGCTACGGCAAGTTGCGGCGCGAAGATAAACGCATTTTTTCCGACGCAGCACCAAGCTCGCGCCTTTATTCACAGTCTCACTCCAGGTTTTCATTCCATGGCTCAATACGTCTTTACCATGCATCGGCTGAGCAAAGTTGTTCCGCCGAAGCGGGAAATCCTGAAAAACATCTCCCTCTCGTTTTTCCCCGGCGCCAAGATCGGCGTCCTCGGCCTCAACGGTTCGGGGAAATCCACGCTGCTGAAAATCATGGCCGGCGTTGACACCGAGTTTGACGGCGAAGCGCGCCCGATGCCTGAGCTGAACATCGGCTACTTGCCGCAGGAGCCGCAGCTCGACCCGACCAAGACCGTACGTGAAGTGGTCGAAGAAGCGGTCAGCGTTATTAAGGACGCTCAAACGCGTCTGGACGAAGTCTATGCCGCTTACGCCGAGCCGGACGCTGATTTCGACAAGCTGGCGGCCGAACAGGCCAAGCTCGAGTCGATCCTGCAGGCCAGCGATGGCCACAACCTTGAGCGTCAGCTGGAAGTCGCCGCCGATGCGCTGCGTCTGCCAGCCTGGGATGCCAAGGTCGAACACCTGTCCGGTGGTGAGAAACGCCGCGTGGCTCTGTGCCGCCTGTTGCTGTCCGCCCCCGACATGCTGCTGCTCGACGAACCGACCAACCACCTGGACGCCGATTCCGTCGCCTGGCTCGAGCATTTCCTGCACGATTTCCCGGGCACCGTGGTTGCGATCACCCACGACCGGTACTTCCTCGACAACGTCGCCGGCTGGATTCTGGAACTCGACCGCGGCGCCGGCATTCCGTACGAAGGCAACTATTCCGGCTGGCTTGAAGCCAAGTCCGACCGTCTGGCGGCCGAATCCAAGCAGCAGTCGGCCCATGAAAAGGCCATGAAAGAAGAGCTCGAGTGGGTTCGTAAAGGTGCCAAGGCGCGGCAGTCTAAATCCAAGGCCCGTCTGCAACGCTTCGAAGAGCTTCAGTCTCAGGAATTCCAGAAGCGCAGCGAAACCAACGAGATCTACATCCCGGCCGGTCCGCGTCTGGGCGACAAGGTCATCGAATTCAAAAACGTCACCAAGGGCTACGGCGATCGCGTGCTGATCGACAACCTGTCGTTCTCCATGCCTAAAGGCGCCATCGTGGGTGTGATCGGCGGTAACGGCGCCGGTAAATCGACACTGTTCCGCATGCTGATGGGTAAGGAGCAACCCGACTCTGGCTCCATCGAAGTCGGCGAGACCGTGCAACTGGCGTGCGTCGATCAGAGCCGCGACGATCTGGACGGCAGCAAGACCGTGTTCGCGCAGATTTCCGACGGTTCCGATCAGATCAAGATCGGCAACTACGAAATCCCTTCGCGCACCTATGTCGGCCGTTTCAACTTCAAGGGCGGCGATCAGCAGAAGTTCGTGAAGGACCTGTCTGGCGGTGAGCGCGGTCGTCTGCACCTGGCGCTGACGTTGAAGGAGGGTGGCAACGTCCTGCTGCTCGACGAACCGTCAAACGACCTCGACGTTGAAACCCTGCGTTCCCTCGAAGAAGCCCTGTTGGACTTCCCGGGCGCCGCCATTGTGATCTCTCACGATCGGTGGTTCCTTGACCGCGTGGCGACTCACATCCTCGCGTACGAAGACGATTCCCAAGCCGTGTTCTTCGAAGGCAACTACACCGAATACGAAGCCGATCGCAAGAAACGCCTCGGCGATGCAGCCGCTCAGCCGCACCGCGTGCGTCACAAGAAACTGGCCTGATTCGGGTTAATGGCATAAAAAACGGAGCCTTCGGGCTCCGTTTTTTGTGTCTGGCTGATTGTCAGTCGAGTGAGTCAGTCGCCAGCCTCAATGCGTATGACCTCAATGACTGCATCGCCGACCGGCCGCTGCCAGGTGACTTCGTCTCCGACCTTGGCGCCCAGCAATGCCTTGCCCAGCGGCGACGCCCAGTTGATCAATTGACTGCCCGCATCGGCCTGATCCTCGCCGACCAACTGCACGCGTTGTTCGACATTGTCCTCGTCGGCAAAAGTTACCCAGCTGCCAATCTGAACCTTGTCATCTGACGCGCTGCTGACCACTTGGGCGCTCTGCAGGCGCTGGTTGAAATAACGCAGGTCGCGTTCGATTTCGGCCATGCGCTGTTTGTCTGCCTCATCACCTTGGGCGTTCTGTTCGCTGTATTGCGCTTGCAGTTGCTCAACCTGATCATGCAATTGATGGAGGCCGCGCTGGGTGACGTAATTGGTCTGGACGCTGATCTGCCGTTCAACCGGCGGGTCGATTTGGGCGGCGGCGTGGTCTTCGTTGACGAAGGCGCGACTCATGGCGGGGCTCCTGTTCATGGCTTAGTCACATTGGGCCATGGTGGGTGCCCGATAGTTTCACCCGTTATGCAGACGCAACTGGCGTTCAATGAGAGCGGTAGGCTTTGGCGGCGTCCTGGGTCCTTTGATGGTCCCAGTCGCGGTCGCGGTCATTCCAGATGCTGTCGCGGCCCTGATCCTGAACATTGCTGTTGGCAAGTTGGGCCTGGCACTGACGAAATCCGTCTGACCAGCCTTGTGCGTACAAGGTGTCACGCAGATAGCGAGGCACGTCCTTTTTGAATTGCCCTTTGATCACGTCGATGGACTGCCGCCCGCTTCCGCACCCATCCTGAAAACCGTCAGCGAATGCCGGTGGGTAACCTTCGGCCAATAGCTGGTCGTGGGTAGACTGACATCCGGCGACAACGACAACGCACCACAGCACAACCCATCGCGCATTCATTTTGATTTCCTCACTGCTTGAGAAAAGTTTAGAAGCGCTTCTGTGAGTTATTGGTAAAAACGCTGTAGGAAATCCATTAACCGATGCTCGGTCACGCGCAATAAGTTCCCCCTTTTTCACCCCGCGACGACGTATTGAAAAAACTTCCGGTAATTTTTCTATGAGCGGGCCGCGCTGATTCAAGGTTGTTAAACTGTCGCGCTGCGCAAAACCGTTTAGGAAGATTGATGAACCTCAGAACGATTCTGATCCTCGGCGCACTCAGCGCCTTTGGCCCGTTGGCCATCGACTTTTACCTGCCAGGTTTCCCGGCCATCGCTTTGGCATTCGGCACGGACGAGAAACACGTTCAGCTGACCCTGGCTTCTTATTTCCTCGGCCTGAGCATCGGCCAACTCGCCTACGGCCCGATTGCCGATCGCTTCGGCCGTCGGATCCCGCTGTTGTTTGGCGTCGGCTTGTTCACCCTCGCATCGCTGGCGTGCGCCCTGGCGCCTTCTCTTGAATGGCTGATTGCTGCCCGCTTTGTACAGGCGTTGGGGGGATGTGCCGGTATGGTGCTGTCGCGGGCGATCGTCAGCGACAAATGCTCACCGGTTGACTCGGCCAAGGTGTTCTCGCAATTGATGCTGGTCATGGGCCTGGCGCCGATTCTGGCCCCGATGCTCGGCGGGCTGTTGGTCAACGTCGTGGGTTGGCAGGCCATCTTCCTGACCTTGACGGTGTTCAGCGCACTCACTGCAGTGGCGGTTTTCAGGGGCTTGCCGGAAAGCATGCCGGCCGGCCATCCGCGACTGCCCCTCTCGGGCGCGCTCGGGTCGTACTGGAACCTGCTGGGCGACCGGATCTTTCTGGGCCACGCGCTCACTGGCGGCATCGCGATGGCCGGGATGTTTTCCTACATCGCAGGTTCTCCCTTCGTTTTCATCAAGCTCTACGGCGTCCCGGCGGAACACTACGGCTGGTTGTTCGGCATCAACGCTGCCGGGTTCATCCTCATCGCCCAGGTGAACGCTCGACTCGTCGGGCGCTATGGTCCGGCATGGTTGCTGTCGCGGACTGTCTGGATCTATCTCGCTGCCGCCCTTGTGCTGCTGACCATCGCCTCCCTGCACACCGAAAAGCTGTGGCCGCTGCTGATTCCGCTGTTCATCTATATCGCCAGCCTCGGCTGCATCATTCCCAACGCTTCGGCGTGCGCGATGAGTGGGCAGGGCAAACGTGCGGGCAGCGCGTCGGCCTTGTTGGGGTGCTTGCAGTTCAGTGTCGCTGCGGGCGCGGCAGCGCTGGTGGGCGTACTGCATGACGGAACGGCCGTGCCAATGGCGACCGTTATTACGCTGTGCGGCGTTCTGGCTGTGACGCTTTCGGTTGTTACACGCCGGGCGCAGCAGAAGCGAGATGCGCTGACTCCCCACGCGGATGTGCGGATCTAATCGACGTCGGCAACGTTAACGCGTTGCCGATATTCACCGGGTTTAAGGCGTACCTGTACAAGCATGTTCAGCCTGTTGAAAAGAGCGTGTTATATACAGCCGTTTACTACTTCGGAATTGGAAACTTCTTACAGCGGTTAAAAACTCTTAACTTGGTCTCGTGCTGGATCGAGAGAACTTCACTTCTGGCACGTCCCTTGAGCAGCTTATTTTCTTGAAGTCCTCAGGAGTTTTCAGTGTAGGCAATCGCCCTGGCGCCGAATTCACGAACGGCTACTGTCCGCGCAAATGCCCGTCCTTCAAGGGGCTACGGCTATCCGGCTGAGTCTGCGTAGCATGGGGTCTGCCGGATTGTGCTGAACATTTGCCAATACGGCCCACAAACAAAGGGCTAAGCAATGGACAAGTTGATCCGCCGATCGGCCGCAGGTCTTATACTAAGCGCCGTCATGGATCCGATTTAATTCTTGTCATCTATCTGTATTGCTCGGGCGAAACTATCTGTATGACCTGCAAGTTCCAGTAATTAGAGTTTGTATGACGTGATTTAAATCAATGTCTGCTTTCGCCGTAAACACCGATGATGGTTCACCACAGCAATGGCCCGGCGCTTTCAATTGATTACGCCCGTGATTACGCGCCAAGCCACACCAGGCCAAGCCAACGCTTCGACCTGCGCACCGGTGCCGGGCCGCTTAGATAATGTTCAACAGGGAGTGAAGACATGGAATATGTACCTTGCATCAGCCAGATCGCTGCATTGCTCGCCGACCCTAAACGCAGCGCGATCGTGTGGGCGCTGATGGACGGAACATCGCGGGCGGCCAATGAGGTAGCCTCGCTAGTGGGTCTTTCCACTTCTTCTGCCGGTGCACACCTGGCGCGCCTTGCCGCTGGCGGATTGCTGCGCCATGAAGTCCGCGCCCGCAAACGGTATTTCAGGCTGGCCGCTCCGGAAGTCCGGACTGCGGTCCAGGCGCTGGTCAGTGCGTCCATGGTCAGCGCGGATCTGATCAGCCGCAGCATGGCGCAACCGTTGCCGCCCCTTCCGTTGTGCCGCGCCAGTGTCTGCGCGGATCATCTTGGCGGCGAAATGGGTGCGGAGCTGTATTTGAGGATGCTGGGCGCGGGCTGGATCGAACAATCCGAACACCGGCTGGAAGTCACCAGCGTCGGCATCTCGCGCTTTGCCGAACGGGGGATTTTCATTCCCGCGCTGGCCCACAGACGACGCGAAGCCGTGTGCGCCTGTGTTGACTGTCATGAAAGCAGCCCACACCTCGGCGGCGCATTGGGGGCCGGGCTTTTGCAGTTGTTTATGCAGCTGGGTTGGCTGAGGACGACCGAGGAGGCGTCCACGTTGCAGGTCTCATCCAATGGTCAGCGAGAAATCAGCAAAATCGCCTCGGCGGCGTGATGCTCCCAGAGGGAGCTGGGCGTGTGGAGCAGAGCATCCACACGCGGTTGCTGGTCAAGGGGCGTGTTTGATCAGGGCTTGATCAGACGGGCATCGAGGCTGTTTTGCGCCAGACGTCTGGCCTGATCCTGGGTCATGCCCAGATGGGTGTGCAGCGCGTGGAAGTTCTCGGTCACGTAGCCACCGAAGTACGCCGGGTCATCGGAGTTGACGGTCACTTTCACGCCGCGCTCAAGCATGTCGAGAATGTTGTGCTGACCCATGTGCTCGAAAACGCAGAGCTTGGTGTTGGAAAGCGGGCAGACCGTCAGGGGGATTTGCTCATCGATGATGCGCTGCATCAGGCGCTCGTCCTCGATGGCGCGCACGCCGTGATCGATACGCTGGATCTTCAGCAAATCCAGTGCTTCCCAGATGTACTCCGGCGGACCTTCTTCACCTGCGTGGGCAACGGTCAGGAAGCCCTCACCGCGAGCACGGTCGAAGACGCGCTTGAACTTGCTCGGCGGATGGCCCATTTCCGAGCTGTCCAGGCCGACGGCGACGAAGGTGTCGCGGTAGGGCAGGGCCATGTCGAGGGTCTTCTGCGCTTCGTCTTCGCTCAAATGGCGCAGGAAGCTCAGGATCAGGCCACTGCCGATGCCGAGTTTTTCCTTGCCGTCTTTCAAGGCGCCGGCGATGCCGTTAAGCACGACTTCAAAAGGAATACCGCGGTCGGTGTGGGTCTGAGGGTCGAAGAACGGTTCGGTGTGAATGACGTTCTGCGCCTTGCAGCGCTCCAGGTAAGCCCAGGTCAGGTCGTAAAAGTCCTGCTCGGTACGCAGCACGTCGGCGCCGCGGTAATACAGGTCGAGAAACTCCTGCAGATTATTGAACGCGTAGGCCTTGCGCAGGGTTTCGACGTCCGCCCAGGGCAGGGCGATCTTGTTGCGCTCAGCCAGAGCGAACAACAGTTCCGGCTCTAGCGAGCCCTCCAGATGCAGGTGCAGTTCTGCCTTGGGCAGGGCGTCCAACCAGTCGTACATGGGCTTTGTCTCGTAAGGTGCAATGGCGGGCATTCTACAGAGTCAGACGCGCGGGCTGAATAAAACCTGACCGGACGGTTCACACGCTGCTTTGGCTTGCATTGCCACCGGTCCTGGCAGCGAGGCCCAGCAGTCGCAGGCGTTTTCGGTGTCTGAATATCCGGAACACAGACCGGTAAATGGCAATTTGTTGCGGTGGCGCGACGATGTGTCGCGACCCGCTGCTACCCTGTCTTGAAACCTTTGTTTACATCGATACTCTCAAGCGCTTCAGTAAATTTCACTTCATGGATGTGCGGCCAGGGTCGCAAGGGGCTAAAAGGCAGCGATGGGCACGATTCTCAAGCAGGAAAAGTTTCTACTACTGGCGGTCATTGCGACCTTTTTCGCGTACTTCTACGAGCACCAATTGCTCAGCAACGGAAACACCGTCGCGCTGATAGCGGGTATCGCCCTGGTGGGCTTCATCATCTGCGCCTCGCTGCGGGTGGCTCACCACGCCGAACTGTTGGCGGAGAAGGTCGGTGATCCCTACGGCACGATGATTCTGACGCTGTCAGCGGTGCTGGTCGAGGTCGTGATTCTGGCGATCATGATGAGCAACGAACCTTCACCTACGCTGGTACGGGACACCATCTACTCGGCTGTGATGCTCGACATCAACGGGATTCTGGGTCTCGCCGCATTGATGGGCGGCCTCAAGCACGGTGAACAGTCCTACAACGATGACTCCGCGCGGTCTTACAGCGTGATGATTCTGACTGCCATGGCGGTGTCGATGGTGGTGCCTGAATTCATTCCGGAAGGGAAGTGGAAGCTGTATTCGGCTTTCACCATCGGCGCGATGATTCTGCTTTATGCACTGTTCCTGCGAATGCAGGTCGGGCCGCACAGCTACTTCTTCAGCTACAGCTACCCGGACAAGAAGCGCCGCAAGGGTGAGGCCGAGGAAGCGCACGAGCCAGTCAACCTGACGCGCTCGATCGCGACGCTGGTCTTCGGTGTGGTGGTTATTGGCGCGTTGGCCGAGGTCATGTCGAAAACCGTTGATCTGGGTCTTGAAGGCAGCGGCGCGCCGCCTGTCATGACGGCGATTCTGGTGGCGGCCATTTCGGCAGCGCCGGAGATCCTGACCGCACTGCGAGCCGCGCTGGCCAACCGCATGCAGTCGGTGGTCAACATCGCCCTCGGTGCCTCGTTGTCGACGGTGATCCTGACCGTACCTGTCATGGAAGGCATGGCGCTATACAGCGGCCAGGCGTTCCAGATGGCGATGACGCCGGTGCAGACCGTGATGATTTTCGTCACCCTGCTGGTCTGCGCCATCAACCTCAACGACGGCGAGACCAACGCCATCGAAGGCATGACGCATTTCGTGCTGTTTGCCACCTTCATCATGCTGTCGTTGATGGGGCTATAACCTGGGTTCGCTTTAACCCGGCAGCGGGGGAGTCGGCAGTTTTACTTCCCCACTGCTGTAATGGCCCATCAGCCCCTGATCAATTCCGCAGCCGCTTGGCGATGATCTGCAATCAGCCCCTTCAGATCGAGCCCTTCGACCTGACCGTCAATCACCCGCCATTTGCCGCCGATCATCACCTGATCTGCGCGATCAGCGCCGCACAGCAGCAACGCTGAAATCGGATCGTGACTGCCGGAGAAGCGCAACTCGTCCAGCTTGAACAGCGCCAGATCAGCCTGTTTACCCACGGCCAACTCGCCGATGTCATGCCGGCCCAGCAATTGCGCCGAGCCCTTGGTCGCCCAGCCTAACGCCAGCTCCGGCGTGATTTTTTCCGCCCCGTAGCGCAACCGCTGCAGGTACAACGCCTGCTTGGCTTCAAGCATCATGTTCGAGGCGTCATTTGACGCAGAACCGTCGACCCCCAGACCGATCGGCGCGCCAGCGGCAAGCAGGTCCAGCGTGGGGCAGATGCCTGACGCGAGGCGCATGTTCGAACTCGGACAATGACAGACTCCGGCGCCCGCCCGGCCGAGGCGCGTGATCTCTTCGCTGTTGAAATGAATGCCGTGGGCCAGCCAGGTACGAGGGCCGAGCCAGCCGACGCTGTCCAGATAATCCACCGTGCGCAGGCCGAAGCGCTGCAGGCAGAAGTCCTCTTCGTCGAGAGTCTCAGCCAGATGCGTGTGCAGACGCACGTCGTGTTTTTCGGCAAGGTCCGCGCTTTCGGCCATGATCTCGGTCGTCACCGAAAACGGCGAGCACGGCGCCAGCGCGATCTGAATCTGGGCGCCGTCACCCCGCTCATGATAGGTCTCGATCAGCCGCACGCTGTCATCGAGAATCACATGGCCCTGCTGGACGGTTTGCTGGGGTGGCAGGCCGCCGTCTGCCTCGCCCAGGGTCATCGAACCCCGCGTCAGCATTGCGCGCATGCCCAGCTCGCGAACACTTTCCACCTGCACATCGATGGCGTCTTCCAGACCCTGCGGGAACAAATAATGGTGGTCGGCGGCGGTGGTGCAGCCCGACAGCAGCAACTCGGTCAGGGCGACCTTACTGGCCAGTGCGAGTTTTTCCGGCGTTAGCCGCGCCCACACCGGGTACAGGGTTTTCAGCCAGGGGAACAACGGCTGATTGACCACCGGGCCCCAGGCGCGGGTCAGGGTTTGATAGAAGTGGTGGTGCGTGTTGATCAGGCCGGGGAGCAGGACATGCTCGCGTGCATCGAATACGTGATCGCAAGGCTGTGTAGGCTGTTGTCCCAGCGGGAGCATCTCAACGATAACCCCGCCTTCGACCACCAGGCCGCCGCGAGCATCGAGATCATTGGCCGTGAAAACGGCAAGGGGATTTTTCAACCAGGTACGGATCGCGGGCATTGGCCGGCTCCTCTGAAAGTGGGTTCAGGTCGCCAGCTCAGTGTTGCCCTGTCTGCTGATCCAGGGTCGCCGCAGCATCGAACGCGCTGCGAGGCGAGGGCGGATTCTAGAGTGTTGCGGCGGGTGTGGGCAAGTCACGACAGCTCATACTGCCGCGACTTGCATCGCGATCACCAGGGAATCGTCTCACCCTTGTAGTTCACAAAGTGGTGACCACCTTTCCCTGCAAATCGCTCAAGCTGCTCGACAATCCCGCGCACGCTGGTTTCGACGTCGATGTCAGCGCCTTCACCGCCCATCGCCGTACGGACCCAACCCGGATGCATCGACAGCACGGTGGGGTTGTTCTCGCCCAGCTGCGTCACGAAAGTATTGGTCATTGAGTTCAGCGCGGCTTTGCTGGCTTTGTACAACGCCATCTCCGGCGCGTCCGGCATGGTGACGCTGCCGAGCACCGAGCTCATGAACGCGATCACGCCAGTCTCGGAACGGATCTGGTCGACGAAGCGTTTGGCCAGTCGGATCGGCGCGACAGCGTTGGTGAGAAACAGCTGACCCAGTTCGCCAGCGGTGGCGTCGGTGGGGTTGGGATGCATCGGGCCCATCACGCCGGCGTTGACGAACAGCAGGTCATACGTCTGGCCCTTGAGGTTGTGGGTGAGCACTTCGAGGGACGATTGCTCATCGATGTCCAGTGTCTGCAACTGGACATTCGGCAGTGCTTTCAGCTCGTCGGCCTTCTGGGCATCGCGGACAGTGGCGGTGACTGCCCAGCCGAGTTCCGCGAGACGTTTCACCAGCCCAAGGCCAAGGCCGCGCGAAGCGCCGATGATCAGGGCTGTTTTAGGGGTGGACATTGAAATGACTCCTGTACAGACAAACGAAAAATTTCACTCAATGGGTGGACATCGCCACGTGTCGAGAATTTTGTTTCCTGAAGCGTTGTGTTGCCGCGAGGCGCATAAGTTAGCGGCAGAGGATGGCAGAGGCTGACGACATATGTGAGGGGACGTTTCCGATATGAATGTCAGGCTAACAGGATGGCGCACGCTCAATCCTGCCACGATGTGTGTCTGTATAAAAAACATCCAGCTCACCCAACACTCCGTGGATTCAGCAGCCCGCGAAGGCTTGCACGGGTTATCCACAGAATGCTCCACAGCTAATGTGGGTAGTTGTGGATTGGTAATGGAAGCCGCTCGAAAGGAGTGCCACGTTGGCATAAATGGCGCTAACGTCCTGTTTTATCGCTGGATTTACCCACAGCACAGTGTTTTGGCTAAAAAGTGATCAACCTCCGCAAAGCCATATGGATCAAGGCCTGCGGCTGGGTATGCTCAGCTTGTCCACAGGCGGATGCACAGTAGATGTGGGCAAACGCCACAGCCGGTTACAGCTGTCGCGTTCGCTCGCAGGACCGGCTTTAGCGAGGAAGGCGTCGATATGTCCGTGGGTTGATTACTGCGGCGGCTGCAACACGATTCGTCCGCGACTGATGTCGGAAAGCTGGCGCTGAAGGGTTTCAATCTGCTCGGGAGCCAGGGCAATCGAGAGCGTGACACCGTTGGCGTTGAAGCGCTCTTCCTCCACAAGACCGTTTAGCTCGGCCACTCGCAGCTTTATCAGCACCAGCTCGCTGAAGCTGCATTCGAATTGCAGCGACACGCGATTGATTAGCGGCACTCGATCGGCCTGCTGCAGGCATTTGTTGGCGCCTCCGCCATAGGCCCTCGCCAGCCCGCCGGTGCCCAGTTGAATCCCGCCATACCAGCGAATGACGAGCACGACGACCCGATCAAAATCCTGGGCATCAATGGCTGCGAGTATCGGTCGTCCCGCGGTGCCGCCTGGTTCGCCGTCGTCGTTGCTGCGGTACTGCGCGCCCAGCTTCCAGGCCCAGCAATTGTGCGTGGCGTCGAGATCACTGTGTTGCTCGATAAACGCTTGAGCATCGGCAGGCGTGTCGATGGGCGCTGCGAGAGTTATAAAGCGGCTCTTGCGAATCTCTTCTCGAAACTCGCAGGGGCCGGTGAGCGTAGAAGGCATTGAAGTTCCAGACTGCGTTTGGCTTTCAGGGAGTTATAACGTGGGGGTGAGTCCGCACCCTTTGAGAATGATCCGGACCAGGTTATCCCCAGCGACTTCCATGTCTTGCTTGGTCAGCCGCGAACGGCCGGTCACTTGGCAGATTTGCGTGGCGAAATCAGCGTAATGCTGAGTGCTGCCCCACAGCAGAAAGATAAGATGCACCGGATCGACCGGGTCCATCTTTCCTGCATCGATCCAGGCCTGGAAGACCGCGGCACGCCCTTGAAACCATTCGCGATAGTCCTGACTGAAATACTGGTTCAGGCATTCGCCGCCACTGATGATCTCCATGGCAAAGATGCGCGAGGCTTGTGGCTGGCGCCGCGAGAATTCCATCTTCGCGCGGATGTAGTGCGTCAGCGCCTGTGCCGGGTCGTCCTCTGCGCTCAGGTTGTTAAACGTGCTGTCCCACAACTCGATAATGTTGCTCAGCACCGCGATGTACAGACCCAGCTTGTTGGTGAAGTAATAGTGCAAGTTGGCTTTAGGCAGCCCGGCATTTTGCGCGATCGTGTTCATGCTGGTGCCTTTGAAGCCATGGCGAGCGAACTCGTCTTCGGCCGCCTTCAAGATCGCTTCTTCGTTTTTCTGACGAATACGGCTGGCCGGTTTGGTGGCGCTGGGGCTGTGAGCGGGGACTTCGAGGGTCATGTGCGGTTCCAGACGGATCATTGGGTGCGACGCGGTGAACAGATAGCGCACCCGCGAGGATCCGACAAGCGTTGCCCTCGTAAATCAGTGCTCAAATGATTCCGTTGTCTGTTCTTTGGCTTCGTTCGTCTCGCTTGTTTGCTTGCCTTCCGGGAGTAGCAGGCACATTACGATGGCCGTCAGTCCGCCGCTGGTGATTGCCGAGTCAAACAGGCTCTGTACCAATTGAGGCAAATGATGCAGCAGCGTCGGTTGCGCCGCGATACCCAGCCCTACTCCGAAAGAGGTAGCGATGATCAACATGCTGCGGCGGTCCAGCGGCGCTTGGGCAAGAATCCGCACCCCCGCCGCCGCCACGCTGCCGAACATCACCAATGTCGCACCGCCAAGCACAGGTTTCGGAATCTGCTGAAGAATCGCACCGATCACCGGGAACAGTCCGAGCAGAAACAGGATTGCTCCGATGTAGAGACCGACATAACGGCTGGCCACGCCAGTGAGCTGAATCACACCGTTATTCTGCGCGAATGTGGTGTTCGGGAATGCGCTGAACGTCGCCGCGATCATGCAACTGACGCCGTCGCCCAACACACCGCCCTTCAGCCGGGCAATATAGCTTGGGCCTTTGATGGGTTCGCGGGAGAGCATGCAGTTGGCGGTAAGGTCGCCGACGGTTTCGATGCTGCTGATCAGATAAATCAGCGCGACTGGTAGGAAAGCGGCCCAGTCGAAACTGAATCCGAACCGGAAGGGCACAGGGATGCTGACCAGCGCAACGTCGGCGATGGAGTGAGGTACGAGTTTTCCACTGAACCACGCTGCGATGCTGCCGACCGCGAGCCCGATGATGATGGCCGAGAGGCGCAACCAGGGCGCGCTCGAACGGTTGAGCACAATGATCACTGCCAACACGAATACGCCGAGGGCCAGATTGACCGGCTCGCCGAAGTCCGGAGCGTTAAAGCCGCCACCTAGATCGGTCACCCCGACCTTGATCAAGCTGACGCCGATCAGCGTGATGACGATGCCGGTTACCAGTGGCGTGATCACTCGACGCAACTGGCCGATGAAACGGCTGAGCACAATCTGCACAACGGCGCCGAAGAAACACACACCGAACACCATGGCCATGATGTCCTCCGGGCTGCCACCGCGCTGCTTGACCATGAAGCCTGCCGACAGCACTGCCCCGAGAAACGCGAAACTGGTGCCTTGCAGGCAAATCATGCCGGCGCCGATACCGAACGGTCGTCGCGCCTGAATGAACGTACCCACCCCCGACACCATCAACGCCATACTGATCAGATAAGGCATGTACGCGCCGAGCCCGAGCGCCGATCCGATAATCAGTGGCGGCGTGATAATGCCGACGAATGCGGCGAGGACATGCTGGATTGCCGCAAGGATGGCAGGCCCGGGGCGCGGCCGGTCATTGAGGCCGTAGATGAGGTCGTTATTGTCTGGCGCTTCATGCTGCATGCTGGCTCTCGATTTTTGTGTGGGCTTCGACATCCAGCCTTACTGCAAAAACCTGTCCAACTGATCAGATACCTGTTTACCGATTCGCTGTACATGCCCGTTTATCAAGGGGCTGGACGAATATGGCGGCCGTTTGACTGCGTGTTAGTGAGGTGCCGACGTACTCGGCCGGCCTCATCGTGTGGCAGCCA
Organism: Pseudomonas sp. PS02290; assembly: GCF_029960075.1. NCBI lineage: Bacteria > Pseudomonadati > Pseudomonadota > Gammaproteobacteria > Pseudomonadales > Pseudomonadaceae > Pseudomonas > Pseudomonas sp. PS02290. The sequence continues at coordinate 4,163 of NZ_JASCOY010000022.1, read as the reverse complement.
GACTCTCCAGAAAACTTTCCAGCACCAAATGGGGGCGGCGCCCTTTGCGCGTGACGGTTACAAGGCTCACGTCGTAAAACCGCGTCTTGGGTTTCAGCGCGCGCAGCCGACCCTGTTGCACCCAGAGGCTGGCGTAATGGTCGGGCAGATAGCCGATGTAACGCCCCGTCAGAATCAGAAACGCCATACCCTCCCGGTCCGACGCGCTCGCGGTGCATTTCAGCGCCTGATAGTGGGCCTGGATTTCACCGGGCAGACGAAACGTCGGCGCGATGGTCTCCTGCGCTGATAATCGATCGTCATCCAGCTGCGCGTCGTCGACGTAAAACAACGGGTGGCCGACGGCGCAGTACAGCAGCGAACGTTCGCTATACAGCGGCTGATATTCCAGTCCCGACAAGGCGCTGGCCTGAGGTACTACGCCGACATGCAAGCTGCCGTCGAGCACGCCCTGCTCGACTTCGTTGGGCGCAATCATGCGGATATTGATGTGCACGTCCGGGCCGCGTTCTTTCAGTTGGGAAAGCGCGTGGGTGATCCGCATGTGGGGGAGGGTGACCAGATTGTCCGTCAGCCCTATGTTCAGCTCGCCGCGCAGGTGTCGGTGAAGACCATTTACTTCCGTACGAAAACTCTCGAGGGCGCTCAATAACTGCAGCGAGGACTGGTAGACCTCGCGGCCTTCCTCTGTAAGCGAAAACCCCGCACGACCCCGTTGGCAAAGACGCAGTCCAAGGCGCTGCTCCAGATCGCTCATCTGCTGGCTGATGGCGGAGCGACCAATACCCAGCGCGCTTTCTGCTGCCGAAAAGCCCCCGGACTCGACGACGCTGCGAAAAATGCGCAACAGACGGATATCAAAATCGCTAACTTGCGCCAGAGGATCATTACGGCGGGTGCTCATAGTTTAGTAACCAGTCAACTGAAGATCGTAAAAGCAGGGTTTTTCGGACTTTATGCCCGTGGCACTTTAGCTGCAACCGGCCCTGCTCCTGCTCGTACATTCGCCAGGAAATCAGGCCACCCACGCCCAGTGAGGTTAATTCCGATGAATATGCCCGAATCGTCCGACATGTCTCTGGCGAGCCAGCTCAAACTAGACGCCCACTGGATGCCTTACACGGCGAACCGAAACTTCCATCGCGATCCACGGCTGATCGTCGCCGCCGAAGGCAGCTATCTCACGGACGACAAGGGCCGCAAGATATATGACGGTCTGTCGGGGCTTTGGACCTGTGGCGCGGGGCATACGCGCAAGGAGATCCAGGAAGCGGTTTCCCGGCAGTTGGGTACGCTGGACTACTCGCCCGGGTTCCAGTTCGGACACCCGCTGTCCTTCCAGCTGGCTGAAAAGATCACCGATCTGACACCCGGCAAGCTGAATCACGTCTTCTATACCGACTCTGGATCGGAGTGCGCTGACACTGCGGTCAAGATGGTGCGGGCTTACTGGCGTTTGAAAGGTCAGGCCACCAAAACCAAGATGATCGGCCGCGCCCGTGGTTATCACGGCGTGAACATCGCGGGCACCAGCCTGGGTGGCGTCAACGGCAACCGCAAGATGTTCGGGCAACTGATGGACGTCGATCATCTCCCTCATACCTTGCTTGCCAGCAACGCCTATTCACGGGGCATGCCGGAGCAGGGCGGCATTGCGCTGGCCGACGAGATGCTCAAGCTGATCGAATTGCACGACGCTTCGAACATTGCAGCAGTCATCGTCGAGCCCATGGCAGGCTCTGCTGGCGTGATTGTTCCGCCGCAGGGGTATCTCAAGCGTCTTCGCGAAATCTGTGATCAGCACAATATTCTGCTGATCTTCGATGAGGTCATCACCGGCTTCGGCCGTACCGGCTCAATGTTCGGCGCCGACAGCTTCGGCGTGACGCCGGACCTGATGTGCATCGCCAAGCAAATCACCAACGGCGCGATCCCGATGGGGGCCGTGATAGCCAGCACCGAGATTTACCAGACGTTCATGAATCAGCCGACGCCCGAGTACGCTGTGGAGTTTCCCCATGGCTACACCTATTCAGCACATCCCGTTGCCTGCGCCGCCGGCCTTGCCGCGCTGGAAATCATTCAGCGCGAGAACCTGGTGCAGCAGGTCGCCGAAACCGCGCCCCATTTCGAAGGCTATTTGCACGCGTTGAAGGGCAGCAAGAATGTCGTCGATATTCGCAATTACGGTCTTGCCGGCGCCATTCAGATTGCGCCGCGCGACGGCGACGCCATCGTGCGTCCCTTTGAAACGGCCATGAAGCTGTGGAAGGCCGGTTTCTACGTGCGCTTCGGCGGCGACACTCTGCAATTCGGACCGACCTTCAATAGCAAGGCCGAGGACCTTGATCGCATGTTTGATGCAGTGGGTCAGGCCCTCAATCAAATCGACTGATCCCCTTTCCAGGTTTGCAGGCGCTCCTTTGGTGGCGCCTGCGGACTGATATTGTCCGGAGTTACGCATGAGCACCATCCAACACCTGATACATGGCGAGCGGGTCAGCGAAAACGGCCGCAGTGCAGATGTATTCAACCCTTCGACTGGCAAGGCCATCCGCACTGTACCCCTCGCCAGTCGCGAAACTGTTCAACAAGCGATTGACTCTGCCAAGACCGCTTTCCCCGCATGGCGCAGTACACCGCCTGCCAAACGCGCGCAGGTCATGTTCCGCTTCAAGCAGTTGCTGGAACAGAACGAAGGACGTATTGCCCGGCTGATCAGCGAAGAGCACGGCAAAACCCTTGAAGACGCGGCGGGAGAACTAAAGCGCGGTATCGAAAACGTCGAATATGCCTGTGCGGCGCCTGAAATTCTTAAGGGCGAGTACAGTCGCAACGTCGGACCGAACATCGATGCGTGGTCTGACTTTCAGCCGCTCGGCGTAGTGGCGGGCATCACCCCGTTCAACTTCCCCGCCATGGTTCCGCTGTGGATGTATCCGTTGGCGATCGCCTGTGGCAACTGTTTCATACTCAAACCTTCCGAGCGCGATCCAAGCTCAACGCTGTTGATAGCAGAGTTGCTCCATGAAGCCGGATTGCCGAAGGGTGTACTTAATGTCGTGCACGGCGACAAGGTAGCGGTTGATGCGCTGATCGAAGCCCCTGAAGTCAAAGCGTTGAGTTTCGTCGGCTCAACCCCGATCGCTGAGTACATCTATAAGGAAGCCACCGCACGGGGTAAGCGGGTACAGGCATTGGGTGGCGCGAAGAATCACGCAGTGCTCATGCCCGACGCGGACCTGGATAACGCCGTAAGCGCAATGATGGGGGCGGCCTATGGTTCGTGCGGCGAGCGCTGCATGGCGATTTCGGTTGCGGTGTGCGTGGGTGACCAGGTCGCCGATGCGCTGGTGGCGAGGCTGGTGCCGCAAATCAACGGATTGAAGATCGGCGCCGGGACTTCCAGCGGTCTCGATATGGGACCTCTGGTCACCGGGCAGCATCGTGACAAAGTCAGCAGCTATATAGAAGACGGTGTAGGTGCGGGGGCGAAGCTGGTGGTGGACGGTCGTGGGCTCACGGTTCCCGGGCACGAAGAGGGGTTCTTCCTGGGTGGATGCCTGTTCGACCACGTCACGGCCGAGATGCGTATCTATAAAGAAGAGATATTCGGTCCGGTGCTGTGCATCGTTCGTGTGGATAGCCTCGAGCACGCAATGCAGTTGATCAACGATCATGAATACGGCAATGGCACCTGCATCTTCACCCGCGATGGCGAGGCAGCCCGGCTGTTCTGCGACGAGATCGAGGTGGGTATGGTTGGGGTAAACGTTCCGCTGCCTGTACCTGTGGCTTATCACAGCTTTGGCGGCTGGAAGCGGTCGCTGTTTGGCGACCTGCACGCTTACGGCCCGGATGGTGTTCGCTTCTATACCCGTCGCAAAGCCATTACACAGCGATGGCCGCAACGTGCCAGTCATGAAGCTTCGCAGTTCGCGTTCCCAAGTCTTTAAAACTCAGGGCGGGCAAGTCCTCAAACTTGTCCACCCCGTCAGCTATTTTTGACCGATATGGCAGTTTCATTAAATTAGGGGTTGACGCCCCTCTGGATCTGTCTATAATTCGCCCCACTTCCGGCGCAGACGAAACGGAAAACTCCTTGATAATCAACGAGTTGGACGAAGTAAGCAGCGAGGAATGCTTCGGTTCAGATGCTTGAA
>NZ_JASCOY010000229.1:0-401 GCF_029960075.1 Pseudomonas sp. PS02290 | reverse complement strand
CACCGTGCAGGCGGGGGGTGAAACCGGCGAGGTGAGGTTCGATGTCGACCGCTTGCACTTGGAGCCGCTGGGCGGCGGCACGTTGCAGTTGAGTTATCAGGTGGTCAGGGTGGGCGGCGGTACGCAGGGTTCGCCGGTGACGAGGTACGACGTCACGGCTGTCGAGTTGGTATTCCCGGCGCCGGTGATCGTGCAGGCATCAAGCGGCGTACTGAGTCCAATGGATGTGCAAGCTGGCGCGACCTTCCAGGTGACCTATACCGGCATGCGCACTACCGACACCATCAAGCCCATCTGGAACAACATCGCCAGCATCATCCCGTGGCGAAAGGGAGAAGCCGATGAAACGGTTGAATCCGATGTTCCGGCGACGATGATTGGAGCGGTTCTCGGCAAGACGA
>NZ_JASCOY010000228.1:0-401 GCF_029960075.1 Pseudomonas sp. PS02290 | reverse complement strand
CACCGTGCAGGCGGGGGGTGAAACCGGCGAGGTGAGGTTCGATGTCGACCGCTTGCACTTGGAGCCGCTGGGCGGCGGCACGTTGCAGTTGAGTTATCAGGTGGTCAGGGTGGGCGGCGGTACGCAGATTTCTCCGGTGACGACGTACAACGTCACGGCTGTCGAGTTGGTATTCCCGGCGCCGGTGATCGTGCAGGCATCAGGCGGCGTGTTGAGTCCAATGGATGTGCAGGCTGGCGCGACCTTCCAGGTGACCTACACCGGCATGCGCACCACCGACACCATCAAGCCCATCTGGAACAACATCGCCAGCATCATCCCGTGGCGAAAGGGAGAAGCCGATGAAACGGTTGAATCCGATGTTCCGGCGACGATGATTGGAGCGGTTCTCGGCAAGACGA
>NZ_JASCOY010000227.1:0-456 GCF_029960075.1 Pseudomonas sp. PS02290 | reverse complement strand
CTGCGTACCGCCGCCCACCCTGACCACCTGATAACTCAACTGCAACGTGCCGCCGCCCAGCGGCTCCAAGTGCAAGCGGTCGACATCGAACCTCACCTCGCCGGTTTCACCCCCCGCCTGCACGGTGTATTCCTCGCTGTAGATAACCGGCGTTCCGTTGGCGTCCACCCCTGCCCACAGCAGCAAAATCCGGTCTCCGGCCGTTTGCCCTGTGTACGCGGGAGCGCGCACGGTCACCGGGTCGCCGGTGACGATGCTCAGGTCGATGACATCCCCTGTGGCGCCAGCCAGTTGCAGGGCAGCGAGCTGTACGGGCAAACCGGTGAGGGTGATGCTGGTGGTTTTCGAGTTCTTTGTCGTACCCGTCTGAACCAGGCTGTAGCGCACCACCGCCGAGCCGCCTGCGATGGCTTTCAGGTCGGCGTTTGGAATGACGAAGGTGGCGCGATCAAAGCC
>NZ_JASCOY010000226.1:0-478 GCF_029960075.1 Pseudomonas sp. PS02290 | reverse complement strand
CCCCACTTCCGGCGCAGACGAAACGGAAAACTCCTTGATAATCAACGAGTTGGACGAAGTAAGCAGCGAGGAATGCTTCGGTTCAGATGCTTGAATCGACAGCGGTGAAAAAGGCAGTTGACAGCAGGTTGTAACGCTGTAGAATTCGCCTCCCGCTGACGTGAGACGTTAAGTCGAACGAAGCGCAAGTGGTTGAAGTTGATAAAGAAACTTTGAAAACTTCTTAAAATAACCGCTTGACAGAGACAAGAGACGCTGTAGAATGCGCGCCTCGGTTGAGACGAAAGATCTTAACCACCCGCTCTTTAACAACTGAATCAAGCAATTCGTGTGGGTGCTTGTGCTGTAAGACTGAAGTCGCAAGATTATCAGCATCGCAAGTTACTCCACGAGAAATCATGGTTTAACCAACGATTGCTGAGCCAAGTTTATAAGGTTTTCTCAAAACCTAATTGCAGTATTGAACTGAAGAGTTTGA
>NZ_JASCOY010000225.1:0-483 GCF_029960075.1 Pseudomonas sp. PS02290 | reverse complement strand
AACGTGTGGGAGCGAGCTTGCTCGCGAATGCAGTGAGCCAGACAACCCGTAAGCCACAGACAGATCGCATTCGCGAGCAAGCTCACTCCCACATGAACCGGGTTTGCCACGCGACATCTCGGCGACCTGAAGAGCCGCCGTTTTCATCTGCCCTGATGCCCGTCGTCTGCGGGACGCGGAGCGTCCAGGGCGGCGTTACCACGCGGAGCGTGGGAACGATCAGAATTGATGGTGAGCAAACCGGCGTCTTCCCGGCTAAAGCCAGTCCCACTAACAGACCGCGCGCGCCCGTAGGACCGGCTTCAGCAGGAAGCTCTTGATCTGCTTTTGATCTGCTTTTGATCTTCATACGCAAAAAGCCCAAACACCACAAATCGCGACTTGGGTGCAGGCTGAACGCAGGTCTCGCGCAGTGGGCCGAGCCGCATGGATGCGGCGAGAGCGCCGTCAGGACATGGATGTCCGTTCGGCGCGGGCCCACGG